>JAGVFD010000114.1 GCA_020057805.1 Sideroxydans sp.
CCGGTGGCAATGGGGCTCGTTTCAGTGAGGCCGTACCCTTGCACAATGGGCAAACCCAAGCCCACGAAAGTGCGCGAAATATCCGCCGTCAACGCCGCGCCGCCGCTCATCGCTGCGCGCAAGCGCCCGCCCAATCTGTCCAGTAATTTTTGCGCGACCAACTTACGCAACAACGGCCACAACAAGAATGAAGGCTTCCATGCGCCGCGCCCTTGCTCATGTAAAAAATGCGCCCAGCCCACATCTACCGCCAAGTGAAATAATTTTTTGCGTAGCGCAGGGCCTTCATCCAACTTGGCGCTAATCGCTGCATAAATGCGTTCGTAGATACGCGGCACAGAAATGAGCAACGTGGGTTTGATAGTTTGCAGATCTTCTGACAACAAGGGAATAGAGCGTGCATAGGCCACCGTTGCCCCCGTCATCACTTGCAGGTAGTAGCCGCAAGTGCGTTCAAAGGTGTGCGACAACGGCAAAAAGGACAGCATTAAATCTTCTGGACGCACCACAAACATCCCCATCGCGCCGTGCGTGTTACTCAACATATTGTTGTGGCTCAACATCACGCCTTTAGGTTTGCCAGTGGTGCCGGACGTGTAAATAATGCTCGCCAGCTCGCCAATATCAACGGGAACAGGAGCTTGCAAGGGCGCGTTGACGGGCAAGAATTTCGCCTTGGATAGCAAGCGCGGTTCGTCACTGCTAAATTCATCAATCGAAATAAAGCGCTGCACGCAGGCCATCTGCCCGCGCACGGCACTTAATTCTTTCCACTGCTCGGCAGTTTCAAACAGCACCACTTTGGTTTGCGAGTCATTCACGATGTAAGCGATATTTTCAGCGCGGTCGACGGTGTACAAGGGCACAGTAATCAGCCCCAGCGACATCGCTGCTTGATCGAACATGACCCACTGCGGGCAGTTGCGCAGCATCAATGCCACACGATCCCCTTTTTGCAGTCCTTCCATAGCTAACGCTGCCTGCCAGCGCGCCACCTGCGCCAACATTTGCTGCCACGTGAGCGACTCCCACGCATTTGTAGTGGCATCAAAATAGCGATACGCCTCTTTATTTGGCGAGCGTTTAACGCGCTCTAGAAACAGGCCATATAGATTGCCCGCTTGTTCAGGTGTTATTGCATCGTTATGTTGGACACTCATTTTGCTCTCCCTGTATTAGCGTGTTATTCGAGAAATAAATCCTTAAATGGCACTACGTTTGCATCAACTGCATAAGCTGAAAAATCGGTGACGCCCGATTCACGCAACACAGCTTCATCAATAAAAAAGTTGCCGCTACACGTTGCGCTATCGCGCATCAAGATGGCATGCGCAGCATCAGCCACGATGGCGGGTTTGCGCGAGGCGCGCAGGATGGCTTCAGGGAAATTAAATTCAATGGCGGCGGTGGCAATCGTGGTTTGCGGCCACAGGCAATTAAAAGCGATGCCCTCTAGCGCAAACTCATGTGCCATACCCATCGTGCACATGCTCATGCCAAACTTGGACATCGTGTAAGCCAGGTGCGGAGAGAACCATTTGGGATTTAAGTCGAGTGGAGGCGACAAGGTGAGCACGTGCGGATTGACGGCGTTTTTGAGGTATGGAACACAAGCTTGCGAAGCCAAAAAAGTGGCGCGCATATTCACGTCCCACATTAAATCCAAGCGCCGCGCAGGCGTGTTTAAGGTGTTGGTAAGTTGAATGGCGCTAGCGTTATTCACCAGTACGTCGATGCCTCCAAAGTGCGCCACCGCTTGGGCGACCGCCGCCGTGATGGCATTTTCATCACGCATGTCCATTTGAATCGCCAAGGCCTGCCCACCCGCCGCCACCACTTCCGCTGCCACGCTGTGAATCGTGCCAGGCAGCTTGGGATGCGCCTCAACCGTCTTGCCCGTGATAACTACCTGCGCGCCATCTCTGGCACAACGCAACGCAATCTCACGCCCAATACCGCGCGATGAACCTGTGATAAAAATCGTCTTACCGTGCAAGTTGGACATACTCAACACCTCTTTTTTTATCGCAGATTACACAGACTTAACCCACGACTTCATTGGCACAGCAACACGCAAATTTCGTTTTTGATTTTAATCTGCGTCAATCTGCGAACAGTGCTTTTATCCCCCCACACGCAATTGCGCAGGGTCAAAATCATCCACCATGATGACCTTGCGGCGCAGCGCATAGTCACGTTCTAACTGCACCGATTGCTCGGCAGTAATCATGCCCTTATCGCGGGCTTCCGCCACCAGTTGTAATTCATCACGTGATTTGAGTGAACCTGCTTTACGCGCTTTTTCCAATTCAGCTTGCACCGGCTCGCACACCAAAGTGCTGGCGAGTGCCGCTTCGAGTGCGCCAATCGCATCCGCTTCGTTACTCGGCACAAACATACCAGCGGTGAGGCGATCACGAGCCGCGCCTGGCCGCATCAGCAAGGATGCAACTTGGTGCCCCAACTCATCCGAAGGCGGTCTGCGGCATTGTCCCAAGGGAAAAATAAGCGCGCGCATGACGAAGGCAAAAAAGCGATTGGGGAAGTTTTGCAGCACACCGTCAAAGGCTTCTTGAATGCGATACAGCGCGTCTTCCATCGCCCAGTTAAGCAAAGGCAAATCTTCTTCTGGACGCCCGTCGTCTTCAAACTTTTTCAAGGTGGCCGAG
>JAGVFD010000142.1 GCA_020057805.1 Sideroxydans sp.
AACCGATACGCCTAGTCCTACCAACAACCTGCCTACCGAAGCACCCAGCAAGGTATCCGCCAGTCCAAACAAAATTGACCCCACCCCCGCAATCACCCCACCCACAGCCACCACGCGACGTGCGCCCCAAGTGTCCACCAAAATACCCGTGGGTATCTGCATCAACATGTAGACGTAAAAATAGGTAGCCGCCAAGCCGCCCAATTGAGCACCGCTAGCTTGAAAGGTTTGCTGGAGATCGCCGGCGATAGCGGCAGGGGCGAAACGATGAAAGAAGGAAAGAACGTAGGCCAATCCCACCACCGCGAAAGCCGTCCAGCGCAAACGCACCAGCTGACTTTCTTGATGGGGATTTAGCATGAATGCTGCGTCATTAAACTGCGCAGTACTGCTTATTGATGCAACTCATTAAGTTGTTTAGCGATGACATCGTGGCTCAACCACAACACAGGCCCCGCAGGGTTGGATGTTTCGTAAAACATCAAGGGCCCCGTACCTTCCAGCACCAGTGCACTCAACACATCCGTCACCAAAGCATCACGGCTCTTGTGCATTTTGGTGATGTCATCCGAGGTGCCAATCATCACGTCTGCCAGCTCGGCAGAATTAGGCATCGGCCACGCGGTAAAGTTACGGAAGCCTTTCATCACGTCGCTCGCGTTATACGCGTCAATGGTTTCTAACAAACCTTCCAGCGTCTGCCCCTCTTGCAGCACATCGCGGCATGCTTGCCACTGTGCTTGCGCCCAAGCACCTCCCTGCTCTTTTTTCAGCGCCTTAAGCAGAGGAAACAGCGATAGCTCCACGCCCACAAAAATGTCGGATGAGTTGGTGCGAATTTCAGGGCAGTTGTAGCAAGTTGCCTTGATGCCCTGCTTCCAAGCCTCTTCAGCAACATGCTCCAAGCGCATCTTAGCTTTGCCTTGGGTGTAGCTGGTGTAGGTTTGCCATTGGTATTGGTCGTCAATCAAAATTTCCGTGCCGTGGTAACCGTAAGCGGTGTAACGCACTTGCCCGCCCGTTTTTTCCAAGCGCGCACGAATGGCCGCACTGCCGTCAATTAAATGCTGGAAAGTGTTCGCCGTCACTTCGTCGAAATTCATCAGAATCAACTTGCCCAAATCGCTATTGAGCAGCGCACTGGAAGACAAGAAACGCTCGCCGCGTCCTTTATAAACACGATTCGCAATCGCTAAAAACACCTTCACCTTGGGGATGCCACCCGCCATGGTGTGCGCGAAAAATGCATTCGCACCATCCGGAATCATGCCATCCAATTCCTGCATCACTTTAGCCACGGAGTCTTTGAAGCGCTTCACACCCACTTCACGGCATTTCTCGATATGCGCCCAATCCAACTTGTCTTCTTGCCAACTTTTTAGCGTCATGTTCGCCAATAAATCAGTCGGTGTTGGCTCACCCGCAGGGGCATCCAAATCAAACCCTGCCATCAGCGGCACATTGATAATACGCCCACCCAAATTGGCTTCTGCTGCCGCATGCTCTTCGGCAGTCAACGCACGCAAGGCGTTGTTCTCATCGCGTCGCCCTACCGTCACGCCCACAATCGTCATCCCCGCTTGGCGCGCTTCGTTAATCAGTCCATTGGCATAGCCTCGCCCAAATAACTCTCCGAACAACACGAAGACATCGCCTTTGCGAAAAATGTTGGAATGGGGAACGTTGCGTAAAGGAATAGGTGATTTCATAAAACAACTCCTGATAATTGAGTGGATGCAAATGCACCCCAGACAGAAAATTTGCAAGGTCGCCATTGTACCGAACGTGGCTAGATAACGGGCAGTATCCGTGCTGAAAGCCTGTGTTTCTGCCTTTGAGCTTGCTTCACTTGTCTTGCCTAGTCGTTCGATTCAATTCCAGCAATAATTTCCCCTGCGCTAGCGCCTCTTAATCCGCAATCTGCCGAGGTCTCACAGTAGTTTGCCAAAGTTCACAATTCCCCCTGCGTACTGCTGCACATGGGGCAAGTCCAGCCCAAGTAATCGCAGTATGATTCCGCCGGGAATTTTGCAATTCCTATCCAATTAAATTTTACGCAAGGAGGAAAAAATGGGCTTATTAGACATGGTTATGGGTGCAGTTACTAAACAAGCAACAGACGCATCAGGCACACAGGGCGACTTATTGAGCTCGGTGATGGGCATGATTAGCAGTAACGAAGGCGGCTTGTCTGGCTTGGTTTCATCTTTGGCCTCTTCTGGCTTAAAAGAACAAGTCGCTTCTTGGGTTAGCACAGGTGCAAACTTGCCCGTATCGGCCGAGCAAATCCAATCTGCATTAGGTGCAGGCACACTACAAGACATTGCCTCAAAAATGGGCATTGACGTCGCTAGCGTAGCGGGTCAGCTGTCTAGCTTGCTACCGCAAGTCATTGACAAACTCACCCCTGACGGCAACTTGCCCACCAGCAATTCAACCGGCGATTTGCTCGCCAGCTTGAGTGGCTTGTTCGGCAATAAATCAGCTTAAATCGGTTACACCCAAACAAAAAGGCTTGCAGTGATGCAAGCCTTTTTTCATTGCTACGAATTGCTGCAAGTCTTACCGCTTATTTGTGCGCAGACACCTTTGTGTAGGCCTCTAACAAACGTTTATGCATGGTGCTGCCTTCCATGTTCGCACCCAACGTCCCCAGACCAAAGAAGCGGTCTTCACCGCTCAACAATCGTTGCGCTTGTTGCAATGTCTCTGTGCCATACATCAAGCGCAAATTCGCATCGTAGGCAGCAGTCGAGTCTGAGTCCGCGAGTTCTTTAAGTTCCACCAGATGCGCGATGCAGCGATACACACGCGCACGTTTCTCATCCAACTGCCCTAGTTGAGCGATCCACGCGCATCCTTCGAGAATCCCCTCTTCATCGCCCACAGCCAGCGCCAGCAAAGTCTTGAGTTCGCCCAAGCGTAGCGCCACCCACGTGCTGCCGGGGTCTGCAGCTAGGCCGATCAAAGTGGTGATGGCGAGGTTCTCGGGCAAGTCGAGATCGAGCAAGGTGTCGAGCAATTCGTTGCACTCGTCCTCGCTCAATTCGGGCAAACGCGACAACGCAGGCCGCACCCAATTACCTACCGTGTTGTTCTGCCATTGCAACTCTTCGATGGGATAGATCTCCGACATACCCGGCACGAAGATGCGGCAGGCGTACACATCCAGATGCGTGAAGTCAGCCACATAGATGTCGTGGCCGCTGGCGTGGATGGCATCACAGCACCACTGATAATCTTCCTCAGTGGTCGTGCCAAAGTTCCAATCGACGAATTCAAAGTCAGGTGTGTCGCGCATGAACTCCCAACCGATCACGCCACTAGAATCGACAAAGTGGATCTCTTTGTTCTGGTCGTCAGCGATCTCTTCCTTGTCAAAACTCGGCGCAGGAAAACCCTTCAAGGTATCCATCGCACGACCTTGCAGTAGCTCGGTCAACGCACGTTCCAACGCGACTTCAAAGCGCGGGTGCGCACCAAAACTGGCGAAGCAACCTTGGTCTTCGGGGTGCAACAAGGTGACGCTCATCACCGGATATTTGCCCCCTAGCGACGCATCTTTCACCAAGATGCCATAGCCCGCTGCGCGCAAACCTTGGATGCCCGCCGCGATGCGTGGGTAACGTGCGATGACCGCCTCGGGCACATCAGGCAGACAGATGCAGTCACGGATGATGCGGTACTTGATGTCGCGTTCGAAGATCTCAGCCAGCGCCTGCGTGCGCGCCTCCTTCAGAGTATTACCTGCCGACATGCCGTTGCTCACATA
>JAGVFD010000045.1 GCA_020057805.1 Sideroxydans sp.
CCGCAATATCTTTCGGCAGGAAAGCATTCGTGCCACGCACCCATGCTGACAATGGCCGCTGAACCGACGTATCAAAATGCACCACCTGTTCCAGCGCATGCACGCCTGTATCCGTGCGCCCCGCCGCCATAATGGCAATCGGCGCGTTGGCGACACCACTCAACGCAGCTTGCAACGCATCCTGCACGCTGGGCATATCTGGCTGACTTTGCCAGCCGTTATAACCACTACCGTCATATTCCACGCCTAATGCGATTCTCATCACCACACCCCAATTAACAATGCCACACAAGCCAATAACCAGACTCCGTCAATCCACTTAAATGATTGAGTTTGAACTTCGACTTTCGTTGCGCCAAGCTGCGCTGGCGCTAATGCTTCAGCGATTGCAACGCGCCAGTGACTGGCGGTTTCTTGCATGGTCGCTTCAGCCTTCTCCAAGGTTAAAGCTAAACGCACTGCAAAACGTTCGCGCGAAAATCCTAAACAATGCAAGGGATACAACAGAACATAGAGGCCACCAATCAGCTGCGCTTGTGACAAACCTGTTAATAAAATCGCCAAACCTGCCAACACACATAGCAATCGTGCCAATTGCATTCCGCCATCCATCATCCCTTCGAGGGTGGGTGAAAAAATCCCCAACGACGACAACAGTGCAACGCCAGGTGTGGTGTAGCTATAAATTAACAAGAGCGATAGCACCACCCAACGCGTACGTCGCAACAAGCCTAAAAATGACGCGGGGCAAACCTTAAGCGCCCCCCCTAATGCCCCAGTGCAGACAAATATGAGTGCGGTGATGTTTAGGCGCTGCACCAACAGCGCAAGCCATATCCATATCAAAATTTGCACTGAGGGATGAGGGAAGTATTTCATACAGTCACAAATAAAAACGGCAGCCATTTAGGCTGCCGTTTAGTTTAATTGCAAAAATTAAAGCTGTTGCAAAATCACTTGAGCCGCTTCACGTTGCTGTGCATCACCATCACGCATGGCTTCTTCCAAGATTTCTTTGGCGCCGTCAGCATCACCCATTTCTTGATAAGCGCGCGCCAAATCTAATTTGGTTGCAACCTCTTGCCAGTGTTCGCTTTTACCTTCACCAGAAGCAGGTGCTGATAAATCATCAAGACTTAAGCTAATGCCACTAAACCCAGCACTTGCAGGTGCTTCAGGCTTTTTGTCCATACTTACTGCAAAGGAAGTGGGGAAATCTAATGTAAATGCCATGCCTTCATCCGCAGCGGAGGTAGCTGGTTTCGCTTCTACCACTTTACTTTCAGCAATAACAGGTTGCGAAGAGGTGACATCGAAAAATAAAGAATCAATGTCGGAATGCTTTAGCCCTGCATCAGCAACATTTAGTGTTGGGTTAGTCCCCGTCACATCAAACATCACGTCATTTAGATTGATTGTAGGCGTTTCAGATGCGTCGCCCGTCGCTGAAAATCCTGGATGCGTCGCCGTCACATCGAAATCCATTGGAGAAGAATGCGCTTCTGCCAACTCCGATGCGGACAGTACCGCAGTGGTTTCAAATGTAGGCTTCTCTAGCGACACTGTGCCTTGAAAATCGGGCGCAGTCTGTGCCGCAACAGGAGAATCAAAACCTAAATCAAAATCAACCGCTGCCTGTTCCGACTTACCTCTAGTAGCGAGCGTTATCTCAGATGCGACATCACCAGCACCACCGTAAAGCGCATTGCTAGGATCTAGCAATTGCCCCATTGACGCCGCTTTATTCCAAGCAGATGCATCACCCGATTCTTTAATTAGCTTGGCGTGGGTGAAGAAAGCATTGGCATCTTTACGGCTTTCATAAATTGAAAGCAATTTGAGTCTAACTGCGGTGTTATTCGGATGACTCTTCAGCGCTTCCGTCAACACTTCTTCAGCTTGGACATCACGTCCAAACGTAAGGAATAAATCTGCTTCACCGATTGGATCAATCTCATCAGAGGCGCTATTAGCCGAACTATCCAAACTCGTCGTTTGAGTGAAATCTCCTGTATCAGGAGAAGGCATTACAGGCAATGTGATGCGACCTGTCGCGTTAGCAAAGTCTTCTTGGTTCGACTTTGTTAACACGTCAGAATCAGCTGCGCCCGACTTTTTGTTACGTTTTACAAAATAGAAAGCTGCCCCACCGAGTGCCAACAACAATGCTGCACCTGCTGCCAACAGCGTGGGCGAATCCATCAACGATTCGTCGGCAGCAGCAATGGGAGCCGCAACTTTAGGCGATGCAACGGCAGGAGCGCTCGCTGAAGTAGCGGGCGTTGCAGCCTTAGGCGAAGATGCCGCTGTTGCAGTTGCCGCACCTTGTTTTCTCAATTCAGCTAAACGTTGTAAGTCTTTTACGTTTTTCTCTAGCAACGCATTACGGTCTTGAGCTTCTTTGAGCGCTTTAGCTTTTGCAATCGCTTCTTCAGCTTTCGCATTGGCTTTTTCTTGTGCACTTGTTTTTCCACCGTTCACCGCTTTGTCGCTTGGCGCTTCACCCTTGGAAAGCTTCAGCACTTCTTTAGCGGGGGCTGCATTAACAGGCGCTGTTTCAGCAACCGCAGCCGTTACCTTACCCGTCGCTTCTTGACGTGGAGCAGTCTCTTTCACAGGTGTTTGCGCAGACGCAAGTTGTTGACGATAGGCATTCCAATCGGCAACTTGGGCGCGCACTTCTCGACTCGCTTCTTTTTGCTGAACCGCATCCAATTCGGTCGCATCAGGTAGACGCACAACTTTGCCCGTCCTTAAACGATTCATATTTTTGTTCACAAACGCATCTGGATTGGCGCGATACATGGCCACCAACATGCGCTCTAAACTGACCTCTGCGGGCTTATGCAGCAAAGCTATTTTGCTTAAGCTATCCCCACGTGAAACAGTCACTTGTTCAGCGCCAAGTTTAGTCTGCGCAACAGATGCGGCAGCAACAGGTTCTTGTGCTATCGGTGCGACTTCTGCGGGGGCTGCTTCTGCTGATGCTCTAGCAGCAATTTCAGCTGGTGCGGTTGTTTCTGCAACAGGTTCGGCAGCTTGGGTTGCCACAGGCGCACTGGTTACAGGAGTAACTGCGATTTCAGGCGCCACAACAACCGGCGCAGGCTCACTTGCCACTGGCGCAACTTCTGGGGCAGGGGCAGGGGCCGCAACAGGTGCCACAACGACAGGCGCAATAGGTGTGACTACTTCTGCTTTAGGTTCTACAGCTTTGAAATCGACGGGGTCCAGCAGGAATGTGTATTCACGCAACAGCTTGCCCGAAGACCAATTCACCTCAAGTAGTAAAGTAACGAAAGGATCATTAACAGGTTGAGAAGTGGTGACTCTGATGCTGGGATTAGCGCTATCACGATTGATAACTTCAAATTTCAATTTCGGCAGCGAGTACGGATAGTCAATCCCTGCATTTTTGAATGCGTCCGCAGAGGCTAATTTTGCTGAAATACTCGCCCTATCTGCTTTATCAACCGCAACCATTTCAATTTCAGCTTTTAGAGGCTGCCCCAAACCCGAAGTGACATTGATGCTCCCCAGGCCCGTTGCAAACGTCATGCTTGAAAATGCCAGACAGGCCAAATAAGCAAATTTTTGTAAAATTGATTTCAGCACACCGCCACCTTTTTCTTTCCCAGATAATTCAGACTAACATCAGAGAGTTAGTGATGCAAGCTCACGCAAGCTCTAACTTCGTGCACTAACCAACGGTAAGCAACCGCTTTTTTGGACTTGCTACTTGCCAACCAAAATGCGCAACATGCGACGCAACGGCTCCGCCGCACCCCACAATAATTGATCGCCACAAACAAATGCACTGACAAACTCCGGGCCCATTCCCATCTTACGTACACGTCCAACAGCAATATCTAACTTGCCAGTCACCGCAACGGGTGTCAGTTCTTTGACGCTGATAGCACGCTCATTCGGAACGAACTTGACCCAAGGATTGCCGCCCTTGATGAGCGCTTCGATCTCGCTCAACGGCACGTCCTTCTTCAACTTGAGGGTCAATGCCAAACTATGGCAACGCATCGCACCGATACGCACGCACAATCCGTCTACAGGGATACGTTGCGACGTACCCAGTATCTTGTTGACCTCGGCTTGTCCCTTCCATTCTTCTTTGGACTGCCCATTGTCGAGTTGTTTGTCGATCCACGGGATCAGACTACCCGCCAACGGAGCGCCAAAATTCTCAGTCGGCATGTCAGACGAGCGCAATGTCTCAGCAAGGCGACGGTCGATCTCAAGGATGGCCGACTTTGGATCAGCCAACAAATCGGCCACGCAAGCATGAGCCACGCCCATCTGATTCAACAGCTCGCGCATGTTCTGCGCACCCGCACCGGATGCAGCTTGATATGTCATGGACGACACCCACTCCACCAGCCCCGCATGGAACAAGCCGCCCAAGCCCATCAGCAAGATACTGTTGGTGCAATTGCCGCCGATGAAGTTCTTACCGCCGTTCGCCAAAGACTTCTTGATGAGGTCGA
>JAGVFD010000205.1 GCA_020057805.1 Sideroxydans sp.
CGATTATTTTGCAGACTCAAATGAGCGGCGACGATGTGTTGCAAGCGCGTATTGTCTAAACCGGCTAGCAAATTAGCGGACTGCTGATTATTCAGATGCCCAAAACGCCCGCCCACACGCTGTTTAAGGCTGGCAGGATAACGTCCATTGAGCAACATTTCTTCATCGTGATTGCATTCCAGCACTAAGGCAGAGCAGCCTGAAAGCAGGGTTTGAATGTGTGCGGTGGAATGCCCCGTATCAGTGAGCACCCCCAGTTTTCGCACGCCATCGCTGAAGGTGTACTGCACAGGCTCACCTGCATCGTGCGGCACTAGAATGGGTTGCACTTCAATATCGTTGATGCTGAACGCCTGATGAGGATTGAGCTCATGTACGCGAATGTCGGCAAAGGCGAGTTGTTGGAAGCGTGCTGTGCCATGCGTCATCCACACTGGCAGATTAAATTTACGCGCCAAACGCGCCACTCCAGCGATGTGATCGCTATGTTCATGAGTGACGAGAATGCCATTGAGGTGTTCGGCGGATAGTCCTAGACGAGCCAATCGCGCGAGGGTTTCGGTGACCGAAAAGCCGCAATCCATAAGTAGCGTAGTGGTGCCCACTTGTACGACTAATGCATTGCCTTCACTGCCACTACCCAATAAGGCAAAGCGCATAAACTGCGCTTATTGTTGAATGTTTTGGTACAACGCGTTCAACACGCGCAACGCTTCTTTGCTGGAGGCATCGTTGCCCTCTTTTACCATCACGTCACTCGCCCCTGCTGTTTCGTGGACGATGACTTGCAGTTCAGCGCCTTTTTTGGCTTTTACTGCGGGCTTTAAGAAATAAATTCCTTTGCTGCGATCCATGTCCGCTACCGCGAATCCTGCTTTATCCAGTGCTAGACCCACATTACGCCATGCTTTATCAAAGGCTTCATCCATCAACATAAAATGCAGGCCGCCCACCTCTAATAATTTAGGTGACGCTACCGCCACTATGGCGCTAGCAGCCGCAGGCGCACTAGCGGGTAAATTGCAGGGTTCAGCCACTTTATCGCGCGCGAATTCAGAATATTTTGCCACCTGCTTGCCATCTTCCGCAGGAATCGCAAAGCGCTGCTCAGTCACAGGAGATGTCAGTTCTGGTGGCACTTCCAGTGCCGCCGCAGGTGCGGCCCCCGCTTTGTAGTCCGTTTGTTTGCGCTCAAACACGCTACAACCCGCCAGCATTGTTACTGCGATCAAACCTATTACGATGTTGCTTTTTTTCATAGTCATTTCCATTTTTAGGCTACCGCTAATAATTCAAAGTTCTAAGTAAGACAAGGCGCGAATAAAAAATTGCGACGCGGCATATGTTTGATATGTAAGGAGTAATTTTTCATGAGTAACACAGTATTGCGACGAAATTTGGATTATTAGCGGCGGCCTTTAGATAACGCCTGCTTGACGCATCGCCGCTTCCACAACGGGCTGCGCACCAGAGGTAAGAGGCGTGAGGGGTAAGCGTAAATTGTTTTTCATCATACCCATACGCACCACCGCCCATTTCACTGGGATTGGATTGGCTTCGACGAATAAATGGCGATGCAGCCCAAGCAAACGGAAATTAATTTCACGCGCTTTCAGCACTTCGCCGTTCAATGCGGCGACACACATTTCGTGCATCAATTTTGGCGCAACGTTGGCGGTGACCGAAATCGTGCCATGCGCGCCCAACAACATCAGCGCCAAGGTACTGGCATCGTCACCGCTGTAAATGGCGAAATCCTTGGGCGCACGTTGCAATAAATCGCTGCCGCGTTCGATGCCCCCCGTCGCATCTTTAATCCCCACGATGTTTTTAATCTGCGCCAAACGCAGCACCGTGTCATTGCTCATATCCGCCCCCGTGCGACCGGGCACGTTGTACAAAATGTGCGGCATATCCACCGCTTCGGCGATGGCTTTGAAATGTTGATACAGCCCTTCTTGCGTAGGCTTGTTGTAGTAAGGAACGACGGTGAGTGAGGCCACCGCCCCTGCCCGCTTGGAAAATGCAGCAAGCTCAATCGCTTCTTTGGTGGAGTTTGCACCCGTACCTGCGATGATAGGAATACGCCCAGCCGCGTGTTCAACCGCCACTTGAATCAGCTGCTCGTGTTCTTCCACATCCACAGTCGGCGATTCGCCCGTGGTGCCCACGACGACAATCGCGTCCGTTCCTTCGGCGATATGAAAATCAATCAATGCACGAAACGCCGGCAGATCCAAACTGCCGTCTTCCAGCATGGGGGTGACAATCGCAACGATGCTACCTGTAATCATGGTGTTCCCAACCTTTTTCGAGAGCGCGCATTCTACCCGATTCACTTGATAATTTGTCCGCAAGCGCGCCAGCTATGGAATAATCCAGACACTGTGAACGCCAACGACTTCAATCCCCATACGCCCTTATCTAGCCTCGCCATTGGCACGGTGGCGACCATTACCGACATCCATACGGATGAGGCTTTGCGCCAACGTCTGCAAGCATTGGGCTTTCGTATGGGGAAGCCTATCGAAATTATTCGTAAAGCGCGTTTTGGCGGCCCTGTGCAGGTGCGCGTGGGAACAACGGATGTGATGTTGCGCTTGAGTGAGGCGGCAAAAATTGAGGTGCGTCCCGCATGAAAAAAATCGCGCTTCTCGGTATGCCCAACACGGGCAAGTCCACGCTATTTAACCGCATCACCGGCGGTGCAGCGCGGGTGGGAAATTGGCCGGGCATCACGGTGGAATTGCTCACGGGGAAAATTTTGCTGGGCGGCGACATGGTTGAGATTATTGACCTACCGGGCATTTACGACATTCACGGCTTTTCGGAAGATGAACAAGTGGTGCGTCATTTTCTGCATGACAACGTACCAGACTTGGCCGTGGTGGTGCTCAACGCCACCCAAATCGAACGCCAATTAAGCCTGCTGCTGCAACTCAAACAGCTCAATCTGAACATGGTGGTGTTGCTCAACATGGCGGATGAGGCGAAGAAATTTGGCATCACCATTGATGGCGACAAGATGGCGGAGTTGCTGGGCATGCCGATTCATCTGATTAGCGCAAAGTATGGGCAAGGTCAGCCTGAAGCCATGCAGGCCATCGCCAAAGCGTTGCGCTACCCCACCCCAGGCATGGCCGAATCGTTGCGTACGCAGCTCGAACAAGACGAGCATATCGAGCAAGAAATGGCACGCGTGTTAGGCAGTGCGGTGCAAGTTCCCGCGCGGCTTTCGGATACACGCACCGACACCCTCGACAGCGTGCTATTACATCCGTGGCTTGGGTTGCCGATATTTTTTGGCATTATGTATTTGCTGTTTCAAGCCATTTTCTTATTAGGGCAACCGCTACAAGGCGGCGTCAACGCCTCGCTGGGCTGGTTACGCGACATCGTCTTAACGCCTGCCTGCGCCAGTCTTCCCGCCTGGCTATCTGGCTTGTTACTGGATGGCATCTACAACGGCGTGGCCACCGTGGCCGCCTTCGTGCCCATCATCATTTTATTTTTCTTGTTCATGGCGATTGTGGAAGACACGGGCTACCTGTCGCGTGCCGCATTTTTAATGGATGCGCTGATGGCTAAAATGGGCTTGGATGGGCGTAGCTTTGTGATGTTGCTCATGGGCTTTGGTTGCAATGTGCCTGCGCTGATGGGGACACGGGTTATGCGTTCGCGCAGCTTGCGCTTGCTGTCTATGCTGGTGATTCCCTTTTCGTTGTGTTCGGCGCGCCTACAAGTTTTTGTGTTTATCACGGCCGCGCTATTCACGCCTAAAGCTGCGCCGCTCGTGCTGTTTAGCCTGTATTTATTTAGCTTCGCCGCTGCCATCGTCACGGCTGTGTTGTTCAAAAAACAATTCGCTAATGCCGAGCCTTTTGTACTTGAACTCCCCCCCTATCGCTTCCCCACAGGACGCCAAATGTGGATGCGCGGCTGGCATGAGGTGACGCACTTCTTACGTCGCGCCTCACAATTCATCATCGCGGGCGTGGTGTTAGTTTGGCTACTCACCAACTTGCCCGCCTCGGCTGCCCCAGCCAGCGCCGACACCTTGGCCGGCATGATTGGTGCATGGCTACACCCGCTGTTCGCGCCCATCGGCATCAATGAGCAACTCACTATTGCCTTGTTATTCGGCTTCGTAGCAAAAGAGATTGTGATTGGCTCACTCGCGGTCATTTATGGCTTGAGTGGTGATGCGCTGGGCGGCGCATTAGGACAGCAACTCGATTGGGTGCAAGCCTACAGCTTTATGTTATTTACCCTCATCTACACCCCCTGCTTATCCACCATCGCCACCTTGCGCAGCGAATCAAAGAGCAATGCGTTCACGCTATTTGCACTGATCTGGTCACTCGCCTTGGCATGGGGTGTGAGCTTCGCGTTTTACCAAGGGGCGCGCGGGCTGGGGTATTAACGCTAGATAATCCATCAGAGCTACCCCCCTTCGATTTATC
>JAGVFD010000044.1 GCA_020057805.1 Sideroxydans sp.
CCTGCGACTAATTCAGAGCGCACCAAGCGGCTACAGTTACGCAAAAAATGCAGGCGAAAATCGAAGTTGGTATTTTCAAACCAAGCCAAATAGCTGGCGCGCAAATCGGTATTGTTGCGATGCAGGTTGAAGAAGTAGACATTGTTGATTTCGTGATTCTGATGAAATTTAGTACCCGCACGAAAGCTCCATGAAACCTGTTCATCGGGCTGGTCAATACGCCCCTTAATTTTCCACTCCAACTCGCCCCATTGATCATCAATCAAAGTGTTGCTTTTGATGTGCTTCGTTCCTGCGCTTAAAAGGTATCCGGTATAGCCGTAACTCGCACCCTTACGTTTTGAATTAGGGCGCTTCAATTGCGTTACGTTGCCAAAAAATGCAGACAACGCCCACGGCTCTTGAAAGCCCGCCGTGAAAGATTCGATGACATTGAAATCAGGGCTCAACTGACCTTTAGCGTAAGTGTCCGCCATGTGTGACTTCATGTACGTGCCCAGCACCGGCATGGGATACACACTGGCTTCAAGCAACAAGTATTGTGGAACGAGCGACTCTTTGAATAGCTCACGATAAATCACCGCCTCGCTGTTAGACGTGATAGTGGGCATCCGCTTGTTGGTTAGTGGAATGTTGTACGAAACATCGGAATAGTAAGGGTCCAACTCGTAGCTAAATTCTGCTTTGGGAGGGCCGATACTTTCGTCTTCATCCGCGCACGCAGAGAAAATGAAACACAGCATTCCGCACCAGGTGAGGACACAAAAAAAGAAAGGACGCGATGGCGTCCAAAGGAACGAGCTAGGCATGGGGCGGAATTTTATCCTAGATACGCGTCAATTTGAGTTGTCCGCAGCACGACATAAGGGGAGGGGGGATGAATGTGGTGTGAAAAATTGAGGAGCTGGAATTAGAATTCAAAAGAAAAATTCAACCCTAGATGCGATCCGTTGATTTCGGAGCCTATATCCCAAGGGGAACTCACCCCATAGGGTTCACCGTACAACATGCAAGAATTCAAATTCCTCTGATTGATTCGATACTTCTCAGAGACATATTTGAGATTGATCCATCCCTTCGAATCAATCTGATATCCGACTTCAGCGATCAGCCCATTCGTGTTGTTGAAATCAATGCTACTGGGAAGACAACTTGATGATGGCGTGTAGGTGTAATTGTTGGGAGGTCTGTTGATGTTGGCACGAAAACTCGGGGAGATCACACGGCGAAATCCACCGCCGATACGTATGCGTTCCATACCTGAATAATAGGCCAAAGCTTCAATTGGGAAACGCGAGAAATCCACATTGGAGCTACTACTTCCGTTGAAGTCGGAATGATAGTTGGCGGTCAAAGCGAATGCGAACGGGATTTGCTCGAACTGGTACAACCCACCAATCCCTGCCTGAAATCCAGAACCCGCTCGAATGCCCAAATTGAATATCGACTTGGATGGATATTGCGCATCGGCGAATTCAGTACCACCCAACGAATATCCTACAGATGCCACTTTGTGAAAACCGCCCTTTGTCTTTTCGATGAACGAAGGCGAGCTATTTTCAGAAACCAACTCCGTCTGCGAAAAACATTCCGTACATGCCAACAGCAACAGGCTGGCAAAAGTGCCCCGAATAGTGGCATGACAAATCAACATACTTCCCTCTATTTACAATTCCGTGTTTCAACCACTTCGATGCGAACCATCATTAATGGCGGCAAATAAATTTTATGGATAGTGATTAGTTATTTATCTGGGCTTTCAAAAAACGGAAGTCGAGAGCAGTACATTCACCACGGTAATTGGGATTCAATTTATTGGATTCGAGCTACCAGTGATACCTGCTCGTTCCGCCAAATATTCTCAGGGCTGACAAAACCGTCTTTGTCGTATTCAAATTCGATGCCTGCTTTTGCAAAGCATTCGTACACCAGCTCTGAACAGATGTACTCTCTGTCTCGTTCTTTTTTACCAATACCCAATGTGAGCCGCGCCAATATTTTTCCAATTTCATCTTTGTCATACGGGCGTGTCAGTTCATCAATACCAAACTCAGCGAGTCCATTTACTACGCCACTATTCACGCCTTTTCGCCGCGCGATCACAAGCCGCCCTTTATAGGCTTTGCCCTTTTCATAATCCACTGTGTACTTTGACAATGGCGCAAAACGCACGCCCATGTCTTCCTATGGGTAGTCGAGAGAGTGGCTCTCTCGACTACATTGACGTCCCCCCCATCTCTCTAGGCACTACATCGGAGGGGTTACAACGATTGATGTCGGCGTAAAAATCATCCCCAACTTCGCACCCGCAGTCAATGCGCCGGTGAGTGGATTGATGGTGTAGGTAGAGATGTTATTTGAAGCGCCAGAAATCGCAACGTAGGCGAACTTGCCTGTGGGATCAACTGTTACCAAATCGGGAAAAGAATTAATCCCCATCACCATCTTCGCACCCGCAGTCAATGCGCCAGTAGATGGATTGATGATATAGGTGGAGACGTTGTTTTGGATGTTGTTTGAGTCATGAATCGCAACGTAGGCGAACTTGCCTTGGGGGTCAACTGTGACAAAAACAGGATAAGATAATGCCCCCACCGTCACCGTCGCACCCGCAGTCAATGCGCCTGTGAGTGGATTGATGGTGTAGGTTGAGACGCTACCTGAACTTAGGTTCGCAACGTAGGCAAATTTCCCAGTGGGGTCAACTTTGACTGAATAGGGGGTATTACCTGCCGCCACCGTAGCACCCACAGTCAACGCGCCTGTGAGTGGATTGATGGTGTAGACGGAGACGTTGTTTGAACTTGCATTCGCAACGTAGGCGAACTTGCCTGTGGGGTCAACTGTGATTGACCCTGGCCCAGTACCCGCCGCCACCGTCGCTCCCGCAGTCAATGCGCCCGTGAATGGATTGATGGTGTAGACAGAAATATCGTTTGAAAAATAATTCGCAACGTAGACAAACTTGCCTGTGGGGTCAACTGTGATTGACCCTGGCCCAGTACCCGCCGCCACAGTCGCACCCGCAGTCAATGCGCCTGTGAGTGGATTGCTGGTGTAGACGGAGACGTTGTCTGAACTTGAATTCGCAACGTAGACAAACTTGCCTGTGGGGTCAACCGCGACTGAAGTAGGATTTGTACCCGCCGCCACAGTCGCACCCGCAGTCAATGCGCCTGTGAGCGGATTAATAGTGTTGACGAAGACGGTTGATGAGTATTGGGACAAAAAGTAGGCAAATTGCTGATTAACTGCCAATGTCATAGAACACGTTTGCGCACTCTGTACCGATTCATTGTTTGAGGTATCAAAGGCCGAGACTGTGTAACAATAATTGGTCGAATTGAGTAAGCCAGCATCTCGATACGAGGTGGCTGTTGTCGTGCCTATTAGTACGCTGTCACGGTAGATTCTATAGCTATCTACCGCAATGTTATCTGTGGATACCCCCCAACTTAAAGAAGCCGCAGTACCTCCTGCACTGACCGCCAGATTGGTAGGCACCGTTGGTGGTACGTCGATAACAGATGCCGTGGCATAGGCAAATTTGAACATGTTTGTCGCTGGCGCCGTCGCCATGACAGTTGTGCTTCCACCCAAGGTAAGGCCACTTGCTAGCCCGCCGGCACTCATGGTCGCAACGCTAGTGTCGCTTGAACTCCAAATTGAAGTTGCGCTCAGGTCGGTTGTGCTTCCATTCGCCAATGTCCCAGTTGCAGTAAATTGGGTTTGATTCACGCCAAGCAGAATATTTCCGGGGGATGGTGTGATCGCAAAGTTTGTCAGACGCGTGATGCTGGAAAACCCGGCTGCGTTGAAAGAGCCTGGTATCGTTGCACTTGAAGTCGTATTGGTGTTGCCCGCCACTTGCAGTGACAGCGTGTGGGTTCCAGCTCGTTTGGGTGTGGCATAGCGCATGAAGTAATAACTTGCGGCTTTAGCGGCCACATCGGCTGCCACTTGATTTAATGCATTCTGCAATAGAGTGAAATCAGTAATAGGTAAATATCCCGCGTTCCCAATGGATGTTAATGCGGCAGTATCGGCGTATGCACCTGCGCCAATGGTGTACACACTCTTGTTGCCCCGAGCCGTGTTTGCGGCAGCAATTGTTGAAACTGAGGCATTGTCTGCACCATCCGTAATGGCGACCAAATATCCTTGAGTGACTCCCGTCGGTGCCACGGTATCTGTCCATAAGGCAACGCCTTTTACTATTGCCCCATAAAAATCAGTTGATGGATTGCCTATCACGATGGAATCTATCGCTGCATTAAGTGTTGTTTTGTTTTTTGTGAATGTAGACACTTGCGTGAATCTGTCATCCAAGGTGTACACGGCAATTTGTTGCTGCGGTGTCATATTGGCCACCATGTTTTTGGCTGCCGCCTTCATGTTGACCAAATCGGCTGGACTGATACTTGAACTGACGTCTATCAGGAGTACGGTTTTCAACACATACGGCAATTGAGTGATGGGTACTAATTCTTGAAACGATTCCGCTGGGCTCAAAGGTAGCCCGTCTTCCAAAATCGTGAAATCCTGATTGGTCAAAGAAGTTACATAGTTGTTGTTGATGTCTAGTGCCTGATAGAAGAAAGTAATGACGGATGGCAAATCGACTGAAACTGTATGACTTTGCAATTTAAGATAAAGCCCGCCAGTCAAACTCACCGTCACCGTGTAGGTCGTCGATGTTCCATTTGCAGCCGTCACTGTGTAGATAACGGGTGTGCTGAAATTATTAGTCGTTGTGCCGCTCACCTGGCTGGTCGTTCCAACTTTTACTGATGCACCTGAAGTTGTGAATACGGCGGCTCTTGAAGTCACAACAGAGTTGCTTGGTAATACAAGTGAAATCGTCTTGGCGGTTTCATTGATAACACCTGGCACGCCGAGAAGTGAAAAGCTGGTTATGGCTTTTGTGCTAATTCCTGCAACCGTTACAGTTACCGTATATTGAGACGTTGATCCATCTGCCGCGATTACTGTATAGACCAAGGGCAAGGTGAAGTCGTTAGCCGTTGTTCCTGTGACCTGAGCAACACTGTTCACGGTCATTGATGCGCCTGTCGTCGCAAAGTTTGATACTAACGCTGTGACAGCGGTACCCGAAGGGACTGTGAGTGCAATCGTTTTCGCTGATTCATTGATCGTTCCAGACACTGCTGGATTAGAGATTGAGAAAGAGGTTATTGCTTTCGCAGAAGATAGTGGCGTAGGTGCTGGCGCACCGCCACCACCCCCACCGCATCCAGATAAAGCCAATATCATGAGTGCTAGTGAAACCCATCCGAAGCGAAAGAATTTATGTGATGCAGATTTATGTAACATAATTTTTACTCCAGTTGGTTGGCCTACATGTTTATCACTGCAATTGGTATTCAATTTAGACTATCTTAACGGATACGTCCGACTAGTGACACTTGCTCGTCCCGCCAAATATTTTCCGGGCTGACAAATTCGTCTTTGTCGTATTCAAATTCAATGCCTGCTTTTGCAAAGCATTCGTACACCAGCTCCGAGCAGATGTACTCTCTGTCACGTTCTTTCTTACCCACACCCAAGGTGAGCCGCGCCAATATTTTTCCGATTTCATCTTTGTCATACGGGCGTGTCAGTTCATCAATACCAAACTCAGCGAGTCCATTTACTACG
>JAGVFD010000124.1 GCA_020057805.1 Sideroxydans sp.
ATCCGGCTTGGCTTGCACTGCTTTGTGTCCCATTTCTTCCACGATAATCATCGCAGTTTCTTGGTCCAACACTTGGTTGATGGTGACCATCGAACCCATCTTCATCAACGTCTTAATAATTTCTGTCGCTTTGATGGACATCTTCTGCGCCAACTCCGCCACAGAAATTGTTTCTGGCACAGTCACTTCTTGCACGATAGGTTCAGTCGGCAACGAGAACGCATGAGCAGCCGTATCTACATGTTTGGTGTGCTTATCGTGGCGACCAGTACGCAATGAAGTCGTCGGGCGAGTAGGCATGCCGCCTCGGCTATCTTTTGCCAAAGTGGGCGGACGTTTTTTGTGCCCTGCTTCATCCCAAGGACTGTCTTTAGCGGCCACCGCTGGCTTTTCAGGTTTTTTCGAGGGACGAACCACTTTATCGCCAGGGCGTAAAGTAGGTTTATGTAAAGTGCCATCAGGCGTGGCAATCGCTACGGCAGGAACGACAACCGCCACAACGGGTTTAGCTTCAACCGCGGCAACCACGACTGGAGCCGGAGCAGGAGTCGGGGCGGCGACTTCTGCTGCAACAGTAACCTTGCGTTTAGCACGTGCTTGTTTAGCGGCCACATCAGCCGCTTGGCGCGCAGCCAATTCGGCTTGTGCACTAGCTTCTTGCGCACGAACATTTTGCTCATTTGCATCTAATCTTGATTTAACAGGTGCAGGTGCAACAGCGACTACAGGTGCTGGTGCAGATTCAATTTCGGCGACTACAGCGGGAGCGACGACCTCTTCCACCACGGCCGCAACTTTTTCTTCAGCTTGGGTAGAAGGGGCTGCAATGGTGCGTTTTTTGCGCACTTCAACTTGAATGGTGCGCGACTTACCCGTGGCATCGGTTTTTTTAATCGCGCTGGTCTCACTGCGCACCACCGTGATTTTGCCTTTGCTAGCACCATGTGCGCTTTGCAGATGGGCTAGCAACTTGGTTTTATCTTGTTCAGAGATGGTGTCGGATTCATCCTTAACTTCCACCCCAGCGGCACGTAACTGCTCTAACAATTGCACTACTGGCAGCTTGAGCTCACCCGCAAATTGAGCAACATTCATTTTTCCCATTACTTTCCTTCAGCCCATCAGGCTATTGCACTACTTACTTATACAAACCAAGGCGCACGCGCCGTCATAATCAACTGATTCGCACGCTCGTTATCCATGCCCGTCAGCTCCACCAACTCATCGCCATCCAAGTCGGCGAGCTGATCTTGAGTGGTAATGCCTTTGCCTGCGAGGGTGCGTGCAGTCTCTTCGTCCATGCCGTCGATTTTGCGCAAATCTTCGATGCCGTGTTCGACTTGCTCTTCGTTCACGATAGCCGCAGTCAACAACGCGTTACGCGCACGACTACGCAGCTCGTTCACCGTTGCTTCGTCCAGCGCCTCGATTGCCAACATTTCTTCCAGCTCAACGTACGCCACTTCTTCCAGCGTATTAAAGCCTTCTTGCACCAGAATATCGGCTACTTCTTCGTCCACATCCAACTTGGCTACGAACAAATCACGAATCACTGAAAACTCTTGCGCATTCTTTTCGGCTGATTGCTCAACCGTCATCAGATTGATCACCCAACCTGTCAAATCGGTAGCCAGACGCACGTTCTGACCGCCACGACCGATGGCTTGTGCCAAATTTTCTTCTTCGATGACCACATCCATGCTGTGTTTATCTTCATCTACCATGATGCTGCTGACTTCCGCAGGCGCCAACGCATTGATGACGAATGTGGCTGGATCTTCCGCCCACAAGATGATGTCCACACGCTCGCCCGCTAATTCGTTGGTCACGGCTTGCACGCGTGAACCACGCATACCGACGCAAGTACCAATAGGGTCGAGACGTGGATCATTGGTACGCACCGCGATTTTTGCACGAGAACCCGCATCACGAGAGGCGCTCACAATCTGCAAGATACCTTCTTCAATTTCCGGCACTTCCAATTCGAATAATTTTTTCAAGAATTCAGCGGTGATACGCGACAGGATAATTTGCGGGCCGCGCACGGTACGATCCACACGCAACAAATAGGCGCGCACACGGTCACCCACGCGCAGATTCTCTTTAGGAATCATTTGATCGCGTGGCAACAAGGCTTCGATTTTGCCGAATTCAACGATGGCATTGCCGCGTTCGATACGCTTGATGGTGCCGGACACTAGATGCTCGTTACGCTCCATGAAGTCAGCCAAAATCTGTTCGCGCTCTGCATCACGAATTTTTTGGAAGATGACTTGCTTGGCCGCTTGCGCGCCAATACGACCGAAGTCGATATTTTCCAAAGGCTCTTCGATGAACTCGTCCATCTGAATATCTGGGTCGCGCTTTTGCGCTTCTTCAAGCTTGATATGCAGCTCAGGCGTTTCGAAAGTCTCGTCGTCCATCACTTGCCAGCAACGGAAAGATTCGTACTCACCCGTTTGGCGATTGATATTCACGCGTACGTCGGCCTCTTCTTCGGAGAAGCGCTTTTTAGTCGCGGAAGCCAATGCGGATTCCAACGCGCCAAACACAATCTCCTTATCCACGTTTTTTTCACGCGCCAAGGCATCTACCAACAACAGAACTTCACGACTCATCGTTACTCTCCGAAACTTAAAACACAGGCACTAAACGTGCCTTATCTATATTAGACAATTCGATAGCCACCGAACTGCCCTCCAAATCCAA
Source organism: Sideroxydans sp. (assembly GCA_020057805.1). GTDB lineage: Bacteria > Pseudomonadota > Gammaproteobacteria > Burkholderiales > Gallionellaceae > Sideroxyarcus. Next base: position 2,710 of record JAGVFD010000124.1, read on the forward strand.
CTGCAAAACGCCGTTCTTCAACTCACCAATCACACCCACAAAATTCTTGCCACCATTCACTGGCATACGTGACTTAATCTTCACTTTTTGCCCAGCAAAGCGCACGAAATCCGTTTCTTTTTTCAGTACTCTATCCAAGCCAGGGGAAGAAATTTCGAGGCGTTCATACGCCACGTTTTCCACCGTGAACACACGTAGCAACTGGTTGCTCACGCGCTCGCAATCCTCTACGGAAATACCTTCCGGCTTGTCCATGAACACGCGCATCAGCCCACGTCCAGAAACTTCTAAATCAACCAACTCGTATCCCATACCAGTCAGCGTCGTATCAACCAGCTTCAACACATCCATATTCGTACCCACAAATAAAAAACGGGCTCGAAGCCCATCTGAAAACGGCGCGCATTGTACCAAAGGAATGCACTAATGGAAACAGGTGTTTATCGAGCGCCTGCGCAAGCCCTCATCTATTGGCAATGGCACCTTAAATGAAGAGGCGCGGGTTAGCGTCCACCTTGACTGCATCAGCATCACAGAAGACATCACCCCTATTTATTCACGAGCAAATTTGAAAGTTGGCGGTGCTATCATGCGCGCCCTTTAAGTCAGTCGTAGCCACGTTTAGCCTCTCTTTATGTTAAGCAAACTCAATTCCACTCAACGTGAAGCCGTTAAATATCTAGGGTCTCCGCTACTGGTGCTGGCGGGGGCGGGTAGCGGCAAAACGGGGGTTATCACGCATAAATTAGCCTACTTGGTGAATGAATGTAGTTATAGCGCGCGCAATGTGGCGGCGATTACCTTCACCAACAAAGCCGCTAACGAAATGCGCGAGCGAGTCAGCAAATTACTGCCCGGCAATGCTGCCAAAGGCATGACCATTAGCACTTTCCATGCGCTCGGCATGACCATCCTGCGCGAAGAGGCGCCGCTGCTTGGCTACAAAAAACAGTTCTCCATCTTTGATACTGCGGACACAGGAAAAATCATTAGTGAATTGCTGGGCAGTCCCGACAAGCAAGAAATTCGCACTGCGCAAAGTGTGATGTCGAATTGGAAAGCGGCTTTTCTCACGCCCGCGCAAGCCACCAGCTTGGCCGAAAACGAAGAACAGCAGCGCCACGCCCTGCTCTACACCCGCTATCAAGACACCCTACGCGCCTATCAATCCGTCGATTTTGACGATCTCATCCGCCTGCCCGTTGAGCTATTCCAACTACACGCCGAGGCGCTGCAACGTTGGCAACACCGCTTGCGATACTTGTTGATTGATGAATATCAAGACACTAACGATTGCCAGTACCAGATGATGAAGTTGCTGGCGGGTGACCGTGCTGCGCTCACCGTGGTGGGCGATGATGACCAATCCATTTATGCTTGGCGTGGCGCGAGCACAGCCAACATCAGTAATTTACAGCATGACTACCCTAACTTACGCGTTATCAAGTTAGAGCAAAACTACCGCTCATCGCAGCGCATTTTGCAAAGTGCTAACCACCTCATCAAAAACAACACCAAACTGTTCGAGAAAAGCTTGTGGAGCGAACACGGCCCAGGCGATGCTGTGCGCGTATTTGCCGCCAAGGACGATGAAAACGAAGCAGAGTCTGTCGTGTTGCGCTTGTTAGCGCATAAGTTTGAGCACCGCACACGCTTTGCTGATTACGCCATCCTGTATCGCAGCAATCACCTGTCGCGCGTATTCGAGCAGCAATTACGCACGCACAAAGTGCCGTACAGTGTGAGCGGCGGCACCTCATTTTTTGACCACGCTGAAATTAAAGACCTCACCGCTTACCTGCGCCTGATTGCCAATCCCGACGACGATCCGGCCTTCATTCGCGCCATCACCACGCCTAAACGCGGCATCGGCAACAGTACCTTGGAGAAATTGGCCAGCCATGCCAACGTGCGCAACATCAGCTTGTTCGAGGCGGCATTTGAACCCGCCATGACACATCAATTGGCCGCACGTCCGCACGAAGACCTGATGACGTTTTGCAACTTTATTAACCGCATGCAAGCGCGCGCCGAAAAAGAACCATGCAAGCAAGTGTTAGATGATTTACTCAAGGCGATTGATTACGAAGCGTGGCTATTCGATAGCCACGAACCGAAACAGGCTGAAAATAAATGGAAAAACGTGAGTGATTTTGTAGGCTGGATGAACAAAAAATCCGAAGCCGACGAAAAAAGCATGATTGCCATGACACAGCTCATCGCCCTGCTCAACCTGCTTGAGTCGCGTGATCAAGAAACCGACGCGGTATCCCTCTCTACCCTTCATGCAGCCAAGGGCTTGGAATATGGGCACGTGTTTTTAGTGGGTGTAGAAGAAGGTATTCTGCCGCACGAGCGCAGCGAAGCTCCCGAACAAATTGAAGAAGAGCGCCGCCTCATGTACGTCGGCATCACCCGCGCCCAACGCTCACTGCAAATCAGCTATTGCAGCAAACGCAAACGCGGCAAAGAACATAGCGCCTGCGATCCCAGCCGTTTCATTGGCGAATTACCGCAAGGGGAAATTGAATTTTCAGGCATGGTTAAAGTGGGCGATGCCCCAGCCATGACCAAAGAGCAAGGCTTGGATAAACTGGCTCGGTTGAAAGCGATGTTGAAATAACCTGCGATAAACAATGACGCTCTGTTTGCGGTGCTATTGATATTTCTCAAGCGCAGGCTAAATCAAACCTACCCTTATTTTTCCTGCGCCTGAATTCACCGAATAGGCTTTTACCGTTGCGCGCGATACATCACATTTAAGAACGTATCCACATCCACATTCGCTAACGTTGGCAACAATGCATGATGCTTTTCCACTTGATCATTCGCACAGCTACTCATCAACGATAGTTGCGGATTCCACCCTGCATCCAGCACCTCATCACCATAAGCCGCAGGGCACTCGACCTCATACCCATTCATACTCATCAAGCTTTTCATGTCACACCTCCTTACGTTTTGGCACTTAATTTGCGCCTGTGTAAGTGAGGTATCGGCGGTATCGAGGAAAAGTTTAGGGCATCACGATAAAGTTTTATTCAAGTGTTCTGCACCACAATCTTTGGAAAGACCGCACTGTGATCTTGTGCCATATCGGCAATTTTCACCGCAATACGGCGTGCGATTTGTTGATAGATTTTGGTCAGATTACTGTCTGGTGCTGCCACAACAGTAGGCGTGCCCGAATCGGCCTGCTCTCGGATACGAATATCGAGCGGTAACCCGCCCAAGAATTCCACACTGTAATCAGCGCACATCTTCTCTCCGCCACCCGCACCAAAGATATGCTCCTCATGTCCGCAATTAGAGCAGATATGCGTACTCATATTTTCTATGATCCCAATAATTTTCACATCGACCTTCTCAAACATCTTGAGCCCCTTGCGGGCATCCATCAGCGCGATGTCTTGCGGCGTGGTCACAATCACCGCTCCTGTGACAGGCACTTTTTGCGACAAAGAAAGCTGAATGTCGCCCGTACCAGGGGGTAAGTCGACCACCAAATAATCCAAGTTATCCCACTGCGTTTGACGCAAAAGCTGATCGAGCGCCTGGGTTGCCATTGGACCGCGCCAAATCATAGGCGTGTCGTTAGCATCAATGAGAAAACCGATCGACATAACTTGAATTCCATGCCCCATTAATGGCTTCATAGTTTTACCATCCTCGGAGTCAGGGTGACCTGTAACCCCCAGCATAGTGGGTTGCGAAGGCCCGTAGATGTCGGCATCCAACACGCCAACTCGCGCACCTTCGGCGGCCAGTGCCAGTGCCAAGTTAACAGCAGTAGTGCTCTTCCCCACCCCCCCCTTGCCACTTGCCACGGCAATAATGTTTTTCACGCCCTCCACTAATTTCACCCCGCGCTGCACCGCGTGCGGCACGACTTTACTGGTGACACTTACCTTGACACTTGCCACATTCTGCAAAGAGGTTTTGAGGTGACTTTCCACGAGTGACTGAATGTCACCCCACACGCTTTTTGCGGGATAACCCAGCAGAATATCCAGCGACACATCACCATTTTTTACTTGGATATTTTTAACGGACTTGCCGCTGACAAAATCTTTTTTCGTGTTGGGATCAATTAAATTTTTTAACGCACTTTGTACATCCAGTTCATTCACACTCATGGTTCACTCCGTATTTGATAGTTCATCAAGCTGTTGTTAGCTTGTTATTGGATGGGTTGCGCGCCTATTTTTCAAGGGTGCAAGTATAGGGGATGCGAATGTTTTTATCGGTAGCGAATGGCGCTACCCCCCCATTGCCCCGTAATTATTTGTGACTTTCCTCGTTGGGACGGGG
>JAGVFD010000113.1 GCA_020057805.1 Sideroxydans sp.
ATTGCCTGCCGCATCCTTCACCCCTGTGCTGATGGTGGCGGTGTAAGTGGTGGAGTAATCCAAGTTGGCGGACGGGGTGAACGTAGCCGTGGTACCGCTGATAGTCACCACGCCTGTCACCGGTGTTCCCGCCGCAGTTAACGTGAAATTGGCTGAGGTGACCGTGGAGGCCAGCAAGGCTTCGCTTGGGGTAGCCGTCAGTGCCGCGTTGATTGCCACACCCGCTGCGCTGTTTGCAGGACTGGTGGATGAGACCGTGGGCGCGGTGGTGTCGGCTGGCGTGGCTGTTGTTGAACTACCACTACCACCGCCACCGCAGCCAGCGAGGAATAAGATTAACAACGCATAGCCTAATTTGATGTACCAGGCTTTCCCTAATGTAATTTCCATGAAAAATTCTCCCTAAGTTTGTTATTGCAAAGCAGGCTGGCAATTCAATGTTGTCAATGTTGGCAGACTGGGGGGGCATCATAGGGAAATAGGTTCAGGCTGTATGTCCCTAGAATTAGTTACAAAAATGCACTTGGCTAAATGAAGAAAACACTGCTTTAATCGCCTCCAACCATTCGAGGGCAACTTGTCATCGAACAATGTTTTTAGAAAGATTGATATGGCCTTTTTTAGACACAGCTCAATCATCCGCGTTGCCTTGGTGGAAGACGATGTGAATTTTCAAAATGAGTTGCGTGCGGCGATTCAAACTGCGTCTGATATGCAATTAAGCTATGTGGCGAGTACACAGAAGCAAGGCTTGGCGATGTTGCAACAACCCGCAGCCAATGTACTGTTGGTGGACTTGGGATTACCCGATGGCACAGGCATTGAGGTGATACGCGCCGCTCATATGTATTGGCCAGCTTGCAACGTGATGGTATGTACCACTTTTGGTGATGAGTCGCATGTAATGCGTTCACTTGAAGCAGGCGCGGCGGGCTATCTGCTCAAAGACAGTAGCTCGACCGAGTTATTGATGGAAATCCGCAGTTTGCATGGCGGCGGCAGTCCGATTAGCCCGCTCATCGCACGTAAAATTTTGGCGCGCTTTCGCAAAGATGAAGAGAAAAAATCGCCCTTATCAGAATCAAACCCAATCAAACCGGAAGCACAATTATCGGCAAGGGAACAACAAGTTCTACAACTTACCGCACAAGGTTTTAGTGCCGATGAAATTGCCAACACACTCGATGTATCGCGTCATACCGTGCTGACATTTATTCGTCGAATTTACAGCAAGCTCGGCGTGACCTCAAAAACCCATGCCATCAATGCTGCACGCGAAAAAGGATTTATTCGATGATCAAGCGCGTTATGCGATTTGCCCAAAGCCACTTCATTTTGCCATTGCGTTTGACCGACCGTCACGACACGCTAGAAAAACAGTTGCACTTGCTCATTCGGCATTACAACGCCGCCTTGCCGCAATTGTTATTGATGATTTTCGTGCTGTATTTCGCACTGAACAATTCAAAAAACGACTCTTTCATGCAGCTGTGGTGCGGCTGCGAAGCGTTGATCACGCTAGTCATTTTTTTGCACGCCAAACGATATCTTGGGAACACGCATCGGCATCAGCTTAGCGTTACACGCCGCGCTGCTTTTTGGTCTATCGCGTGGCGCGCAGTAGATGCTTTAGTGTGGAGTTGTTTGCCGTGGTTTGCACTCGGCACGTCTAGTATGGCGGGTGATGTGTTGATTTATGCAGTCATCGCAGGCATGGCAGGTGGCGCAGTCTCTACCCTATCGCCAGTGCTACCCGCCTTGGTTGCCTACGTTGCCCCAATGCTCGGCTTGGTCGCCATTAAATCTTGGCTCATGAACGACCCCGCTTACCAAGCACTGGCTGTAATGTGTGTGCTGTATGGATTCACCCTGATTGTACAGGCCGCCAATAACTCGCACGCGATCCGCGAACACATCGAAATCGGCTTTGAATTAGAAAAGAGTCATCAAAAACTGCGCGCCATTGAACATCAACAAACCATTGCCGATGAACGCCAGCGTATGGTGCAGGATATGCACGACGGTTTGGGTTCGTCACTGGTGAGCGCTTTACGCGTGGTGGAACACGGCAAGCTGAATGAAACCGAAGTCGCACAGGTATTAAAAACTTGCATCGACGACCTCAAACTGGCAATTGATTCGATGGAGTCGGTGGATGCGGATTTACTGCTGCTGCTCGCCACGTTGCGCTTTCGCCTCGAACCACGCTTAAAAGTCGCGGGCGTAAAGCTGCACTGGCAAGTGCAAGCCGTACCTGCCTTGACATGGCTAGACCAACGCAATGCGTTGCATATTTTGCGCATCCTGCAAGAGGCGTTCACCAATATTATCAAGCACACCCATGCGACCGAAATTTGCGTTGCCACCCATACGGATACGCAACACACGCAGATTATCGTGTCTGACAATGGTGCGGGCTTTAGTCTAGCTGAAGCCCGGCAAAGAACTGGCAAAGGCTTATCCAATCAACAACGGCGCGCCGAAGCGATAGGAGCTAGCGTGAGTTGGGATTCTGCCCATACAGGCACGGCTTTTACCTTGCGCGTGCCCATTAGCAAGAAAATTGGGGCGTAGTTGAACGTGGTGTAACTCAAAAAGATATGCCTCCCACCTCATCGTGTTGTCCATTCTGATGCCGATTATTTCATGGCCAGAAACGGATACTTCATAAATGCGGCACATCAATGGCACAGGATAATTCACTCGCAATTGTTCCATCATCGCGTTAATGATCCGTGCATTTTCAAAGATTGAGCTACATTGACCGCGTGGGCAAACGATGAACCTGTTTACCCACCCTACTCTGATGTTGAATTTGCTCTGCTATACTTCCGCGACAAATCCAATCCGCCAAAAATGAGTCTTTTCACATCCACAACAAAGCTCATCCCACTCAACAATTCCGCAACGGGATTGTTGGGTTTTGTTTTTTCCTGGCGCATGTTGGCGATTGTTATTACGGCCTTCATGCTGGCCAAATGGACGTGGGTGTTTATGGCACCGAAAGCGACTGCGTTACCCAATACCAGTGCCTGGAAAATATCCTCGAATTCTGAACATCTGTTTGGTGATGCCCCCGCTGTTTCCGCGCAGGCGAGTAATTTGGGTAACATTCAACTGGTGGGGGTGTTCGGCCATCCCAGCAGGGGATTTGCGGTGCTGGTAGTTGATGGCAAGCAAGTGGGAGCCGGCTTGGGCGAAGAGATTGCACCGGGCGCGCGACTTGTTGCGACCCATGCCGATTCCGTGACCATAAATCGCAACGGAATGAAAATAAAGGTCGAGCTGATGGCGGGCAAAGTTGCTTCCGGCATCAGCAGGGTGAGTTCCAATTCCGAAAACACATCCGGATCGGCAGACCCCGTGACACAATTCCAACAGCTTCCACCCGAGCATCGCGCGGCGATGAAACAGGAACTCGAAAAATTCAGGAGCCCACATTGATCTCAACACTTTATAAGCACATTGTTATTGCGGGTGCGTTCTTGCTAGCACTGGCAGTCCCGGCATTCGCTGTACAGGAAGACAAAGTCTCGTTGAACTTCGTCAACGCGGATATTCAGGAAGTCATCAAAGCCATTTCACAAATCTCCAAGAAGAACTTTCTGGTCGACCAGCGTGTGAAAGGGTCGATCAACATCGTCTCCGCCAAGCCGGTCAGTGCCGATCTGGCATATGACATTCTGCTATCCGCACTGCGCTTGCAGGGTTATGCGGCGGTCGATGCCGACGGCGTCACCAAGATCATCCCCGAGGCGGACGCCAAACTGTATATCGATGCGGTGGGGAAACCTGCCGGACAAGGCGACAAATTAATCACCAAAGTTTTTGTGCTAAAAAACGAATCCGCCACCCAGATGGTGAGCGTGGTGCGTCCGATGATCGCACCCAACAACATCGTTGTCGCCCACCCTGCCAGCAATGCGCTGGTCATCACCGACTACGCGGGCAATCTCAAGCGTATCGAACAAGTCATCCGCGCGATCGACCTGCCGAGTGCGGATGCGCCCATCGTCATCCCGGTGAAGAACGCCTCCGCGCTGGATCTGGCGAACACCATCAACAAACTGTTGCCTGAAGCAGCACAGGCAGCTGCAACCGGTGATGGCAACCAGCGATTTGTGTTGCTCGGCGACACGCGCAGCAACAGTCTGCTGCTGCGTGCCGACAATCCGGGACGTATCGCGCGCGTGCGCGAACTGGTCGCCAAACTCGACAACGAATCCGGCACACCGGGCAACATCCATGTGGTGACGCTGAAGAATGGGGATGCGACCAAACTCGCGCAAACGCTGCGCGCCGTAATGAGCGGCGATCTCTCGGCGCCGGCGGCTCAAGGTTCACCCGGCACTCCCACGGGCGCCGGTGTGGTGCAGGCCGATGCCGCATCCAACTCGCTCATCATCACCGCAGCCGAACCCATCTATAACAATCTGCGTGCCGTGATCGAGCGTCTGGATGTGCGCCGTCCGCAGGTATTTGTCGAGGCATTGATCGTGGAAGTC
>JAGVFD010000234.1 GCA_020057805.1 Sideroxydans sp.
CGCCGCGCCGTATTGGCGCACCAGCGTGGCGTACTTGATGAAGTGGGCTTCGCCCTCTTTGAGCGAGATGGAGTTGACGATGCTCTTGCCCTGCACGCACTTAAGCCCCGCTTCGATGATGCTCCACTTGGAGGAGTCGATCATCAACGGCACTTTGGAGATGTCCGGTTCGGAGGCGATGAGGTTGAGGAACTTCACCATCGCGGCTTCGCCATCCAACATGGCTTCGTCCATGTTGACGTCGATTACTTGCGCGCCGGTTTCCACCTGTTGCTTGGCGACTTCCAAGGCATCGTCGTATTTGCCTTCCAACACCAAGCGTTTGAACTTGGCCGAGCCGGTCACGTTGGCTCGCTCGCCCACGTTGACGAAGAGCGAACCTTCGCCGATGTTGAACGGCTCTAATCCAGACAAGCGACATTCGACCAGATTGCTCGGGATCTTGCGCGGCGGAATGTCTTTGACGACTTCCGCGATAGCTTTGATGAACGCAGGCGACGTGCCGCAGCAACCACCGATGATGTTGAGGAAACCGCTGCTCGCCCACTCTTTGATATGGCCGGACATGTTCTCTGGCGTGTCGTCGTAGCCGGTCTCTGCCAAGGGATTAGGCAAACCCGCGTTGGGGTGCGCGCTCACGTAGCAGTTGGCGACGCGCGACATCTCTTGCACGTATTGGCGTAACTCTTCCGCACCCAGCGCGCAGTTAAGGCCGATGGAAATGGGGTTGGCGTGTGCCAGCGAATTGTAAAAAGCCTCGGTGACTTGCCCCGTGAGCGTGCGTCCCGAGGCATCGGTGATGGTGCCTGAGATCATGATGGGCAATTCTGTGCCGCGTTCCGCAAAGACCGACTTCACCGCGAAGATTGCAGCTTTGGCGTTCAGTGTGTCGAAGATGGTCTCAATGAGGATGAGGTCGGAACCGCCATCCATCAGGCCGCGCGTGGCATCAGAATAATCCGCCACCAATTTATCAAACGTGATGTTGCGCGCCGAGGGATCGTTCACATCGGGCGAGATGGTCGCAGTCTTATCGGTAGGGCCAAGCACGCCAGCAACGAAGCGAGGTTTGTCAGCCGTGGCGTATTGGTCGCAAGCCTCACGCGCGACGCGCGCACCGGCGACATTCAACTCGTAATTGAGTGATTCCATGCCGTAGGCTTTCAGCGTCGTCGCGTTCGCGCCGAAAGTGTTGGTCTCGATGATGTCCGCGCCCGCTTCCAGATATTCGCAGTGGATGGCTTTGATGACTTCCGGCTTGGTGATGACCAGCAGGTCGTTGTTGCCCTTGAGGTCGCGATGCCAATCGGCAAAACGTGAGCCGCGATAGTCCTTCTCGCCCAGCTTGTAACGCTGGATCATGGTGCCCATCGCACCGTCGAGGATGAGGATGCGTTGTTTGAGAAGTTGTTCGAAGCGGGATGGTTTTTTGTTCATGGTATGAATCGAGTAAATGGCATTTAGATGCCGGTAAAAAGTAGGTCAAGCGCTGCGATGATCTCATCGCCCTTGGTTTTTAATGAAGTGACTTTCGCGCCAAAGGTGCGTAGCGGCAGACCTGCCAACTCACCTGTGGACATAACAACGGACACCCCTTTTATTTTGAATGCAGGACAAAAATGTTTGGCCGTGCCCCCCGCAGCACTCGCCAACACCAGTGGCACAACCACGCGGGTCGCCAAGGCATCTAACAAATCAGCCTGCACATCTAGCAGGTAAGGAATACTCTCGCAGGTCGCAGGATTGAGATTTTCATACACATCGAACTGCGCCATCAGAATCTCCGCAACCCTTCGCTGAACACGCCTTCTTTTTCAATGCGCTTGTTATAGGCGGCAATGAATTCAGCATTCTCAGCCCGCCATTTTTGCTCCTTGGCCTTGCGCACCAACTCCGACAAATAGCCCTCAACCTGTTGTGACAGATTGATGTTCAGCTCTTTAGCTTGGCGCAATAAATCAGAATTGATGCTGAGGTTGGTCGCCTTTTTAGGTGCAGACGCATCGAAGTGCAGGGTGGACATGATGACCTCCATGAATGATGCGCATATTATATGCGCATCCCCAAGCGCCAATCAATGCAGGCAGTCTTTGCTGTGAAATTCTTAAGCTAGTGCAGCTCACTTTACCCTGCATCATGCAAGGCCATCAGCCCAGTTCTTCAATCTGTCTGGTCACGGCCATTTTGATATGGCTTCGTGTGACCGTTACTTCTCTGGAAAATTGGAGGGTTTTGATTACCCAGAAGAAGCCATCAAGGCATCGTTAGCGCATCTGCCCAAGGTGGGATAAGTAATCGTAGGAAGGGGACGGGCAGCAAACAGGCTGCCCGTTTTTTACGGCTTTTCTTCAACGGTATTTTGCGTATCGCTTTGCTGTTCAGAACTCACCAACTTGTACACCACACCAATCACTAGTAGCGCCACCAACAACAATCCGTAATGAATAGGATTGAAATTTGCCGCTTCACCCCCCGGCGTACTGATCACCTGCACGGGTTGCACAATCATCTCTCGAATGACCGAGATCATGGCAACTTCAACGAACACGCGCACATAGATACGCCCTGTTTGTAAATAACTCATCTCCGCAGAAATGAGTGTCGAGAGCGTCCACAAGATGAACAGCGAACCTAGCGCATGAAAAAATCCGTTCGCGGCGTTGCCGGCCTGCCATGCTTCTGCCGCTTTCAATCCAAAGTCCCAGATCACCATCACACAGGCGACACCGAGCGCCAACGCAAGCAACACGTGAATGAGCTGATTGAAGTTCTTCATGCTGGTAATCAATTTTTTCTCAAACATATCTCTTCCTAATTTAGCAGTGGTGGGTTTATCCATTTGTGCAGCATCTCGTTCAACTCGGCCAATTCAGTCGGCTTGGTCATTAGGTCATCCATGCCAGCCTCATGGCAACGCACCTCTTCATCGGCCAAAACGTTAGCAGTCCAAGCGATGATGGGAACACGCTGACGCCCATCGTGTTTTTCCATCTCGCGGATACTGCGGGTTAGCTCGTAACCGTCCATTTCTGGCATGTGGCAGTCGGTGATGATGGCGTCGAATTGACCGGCCCACCACAACGATAAGGCCACAATTCCAGAGGGCGCTACTTCTACCTGTAGTCCGAGTTGCTTCAGTTGTTTTTTGAGCAAGGCGCGATTCACCGGATGGTCATCCACCACTAACACGGACACCTGTTTGTCGTTACCGCCCCACTCTTTGAGCGCCTGCTGTTTAAGCCCATCCCCTCGGACTTGTTGCAATTGCAAACTTTGTTGCTCCTCTGCGCTGGCCACCCTTAAATCAAGTGTTAGGCTGAAGGTGGATCCGAACCCCGGCGTACTTTCCACGCTGATATCGCCGTCCATCATATCGGCCAATCTACGGCAGATAGACAAGCCCAAGCCGGTTCCGCCATACATGCGCGCGGTATTGGCATTAGCCTGTTCATAGAGTTGGAACAAGCGCGTCAGATGTTCTGGGTCAATACCGATGCCGTTGTCCTTGACATTGAGTTTCACGGTCTCGTAGCCATCATGTTTTCCCATCAATTGCACACTGATTTCGACCGTGCCTTGTTGGGAGAACTTAATGGCGTTGCTGGTGAAATTGTTCAGTATCTGCGAGACGCGCAGCGCATCAAAGTGATGAGCCCTACCTAGTCTGTCATCGACATGCTGGCGCAATTGAATGCCTTGCGCGCTGGCAAGCTGGGCGTAGGTGGACACCACATCTTTAAGTAATTGAGAAATGCGGGCGGTTTGCGGAGACAGCACCAATTTACCGGCTTCAATTTTGGACCAATCGAGGATGTCATCCACAATGCGCAACAGACTTTTGCCCGAACTCTGCGCGATGTTCAACATTTCGCTTTGTTCATCGTTCAGCTTGGACAAACCGAGTATTTCCATCATGCCGAGCAAGCCGCCCAATGGGGTGCGAATCTCGTGACTCATGGTGGCTAGGAATGAATCTTTGGCTTTGTTGGCATGCAGCAATTGAGCGGTGCGTTCAGCCACGCGCTGTTCGAGTTTTGTGTTGAGAGTGCGGATTTCATCTTCGGCTTTTTTGCGGTCGGTGATGTCTCGTGACAATACAATATAGCGCTTGGTAGCGCCGTCTTTGCCTGCTCTGGGGGCAACCGACAATTCGAACCAGCAGACACCTTGGGGCAGCTTGAGATGGATGACCCAGTCTCGGGAATAGCCCGTTTTTTCCGCGTCTTGGATGGCACACATTACGGTATGTGCAGCTTCGGGTGGAAGCATCTCGCTCACGTTATGTCCAAGTAATAATTCTTTTTGCGCGATAAGCAACTCGGAATTACGTGTCCAAACGTTGAGATATTTTCCCTCCCGACTTATATCGAACAACATATCTGGAATGGCCTGCAAGGTCGCCGTCATGTCCGCATTTAATTCGTACAACTTATGTTCGGACGCTTTGCGGTCAGTGATGTCCTCTGCGATACCTAACAAATACTGGGGTTCTCCCTGTGTGTTACGCAGGGCTAATTTTTTGGTATGAAAGATGCGTGTGCCGAGGGCAGTCTCGATGTGTTCTTCCGCAATCTCCACCATGCCATTTTGTTGCAATACCTCACGCTCGTTACGGGTGGTGATTTCTGCTGCCTGTTGCGACATGAGATCGAAATTATTCCGCCCCAAAAATTCATCGCGTTGATGACCCAGCATAAGTTCGCCGCTACGGTTAATTAATTTGTAGCGCAAATTGTCAGCATGCTTAAGAAAGATGGTGACAGGGATGTTGTTGATGATGCTGTCCAGTAAGGTGTTTTTCTCTGTCAGCAGATGAGCTTGTTTCAGTACCAGCGTTCTTTCCGCTTTAAGCCGTCGGTTTGCGCGCAACAGCTTGATGCCGAGTAATAAGATTGAAACAGCAACGGTCAGTGCCAAAAGTAACTGCCAACGGTATTGCCGCAGCACGTCCCAAACACTGAACGTTGGTACAACATCAAATGGCGGCATGCGCAATTTACGCAGTACGTTTTCTACTGAAGAATAATCTGCTGGCACATCAAAGCCGTGAATGTGCAGCGCTTGAGTTAGCTTTTTATTTTCATTGAGTGAGAGCAGATGAGCAGCAACGTAGCGCTTTAAGTTTTTATCAGTTTGCGGCAGTGCAGCCAAAGGCCACTCTGGATAAAGCCGGGTGGAGACGCGTAGCGGGAAGCCGGGTAAATTCTGTTGGTTGATGATGCTAATTTCCGCAAGATTCAGCTTGCCTTCGCGTGCCAAGCTTTCAAGAATGCCCGAACGCACAAAGCCAACATCGGCGCGCTGCGTAAGCACGTCCTCGATGACATTGTCATGCGGCATATTGGATTCCAACAGTTTGAAATCTTTACGGCTGATTCCTATCTCGGCTAGCTCATAAATTTGCAAGGCGTAACCGCCGAGTGAGTCGATGGACGTGGCAGCTACCGTTTTGCCGCGCACATCCTGCAGATGGTGAATATCGCTACGGTCGGCACGGATGAAAATGACGCCGCCCATGGCATTGATGTTCTGCCCTTGTTCCAAATTGGATAGCGTAACGAGAGGGGCAGAAAGGCCAAACAAGCGCGACATCAATAGGTAATTGCCAGGGTTGGTCAGAACGAAGTCGACTTGGTGCGAGCTGGTCGCAGTTTGTAGCTGCGCAAAATCGTAGGCTTCAATCACAAAGTGATAGCCCTTAATGGATTGATTGAGTGAGTCCGCCAGCGGTGCCCACTGCGCTTGTACCATCGCCGTGGGGCGATAAGCGAGGATGCCGATTTTGACTTCTTCTTGTGCCAACAGCGGGGCTGTTGTTAAGCATAACAAGCAGGTGAAAAGCAAACGCAGGCGATGTTTAGTCATGCGTCTACATCATGCAAAAAGTTATGCTGCAATAGGTCGTTAAGGTTGGCCGGCTGTTGCAAAATACCTGCTTTGAGCAATGTGTCGGCAACGGTGCGTGCGCTCTTTAGCAACACAGGGGTGTCGGTGTTAAGCAAGCGCAAGTTGTAATCGAGATCGGGCAACACCAAGCCTTTGAAACTGGACATCACTTCGTCAGGCGGAAGGTTTAGGCGAGGCGCCATGCGATAGGCGGCATCTTCTGGATTAGTGTGAATATGTTTGAGTGCTTTTAGATGTGCGGCAATTAAATGATGCAACGCACCTTCGTGGGATTTGCCTAGCATCGCGGGGTGGACAGCAATGACATCGAAAATAAGTTCGGGAATTTGGCGGCTATCGAACAAGACTTGACCGCCTAGTTTTTTAATCTGCCCCGAGCCAGGTTCAAAGCTGATGGCAGCATCAATTTCTCCGCGTTGCCAAGCAGCGGCATGTTGGTCCACGGTGAGTGAAATTGGCCGCATGTCATCGCGTTGAATTCCAGCTGCAAGCAACACTTCAAACAGCATTAATGCACCCAATGCGCCATCTTCCACAGCGATGCGTTTGCCTTTGAGATCGCCTAGCGTTTTGATGGGGGGTTTGACTAGCAGCATATCGGCCCCAGCAGAGATGTCGCACACCAGAACGACCACGAGTGGAATGCCAAATTCGCGTATGCGTAGCACCTCATCTAAAGTCAAACCCGCGCCGCCGATTTTCCCCTGTTTCAACAATTCGATGGATTCAGTGGCCGAATGCGTTTCAATCAGTGTGACTTGTTTTTCATCCAACCAACCCAAGGAGCGAGCTAATGACAGTGGTTCATAGCCCGGCCAATTATGGGTGGCGATGGAAATGGGTTGAGCTTTAGGCAGGCAACCGCTTAATAGTTGCACGCAGGCAACACCACCCAGCAAAGCCAAGAAATGGCGGCGCGAAAGAGAGTTGTCCATTTGCAAAGTCACAGTGATGGGTGGGCGGTGATTATGATTTGCCGCAGTATGACAAGCAAGAAAACCTTTGCCGTCTTGATGGGTGGCGGGAATGCTGCGTGAATAGCTCCTCCAATTCCCATAGATGAACATCACGCGCCATGGTTAAGTTGCCGTTTCTTAACCAGTGAAGTTCATCTCAACACGGTTACGGCCAGACTCTTTAGCCTGATACAGAAATGTATCTGCCGTTTTGCTTAAAGAATCGGCATCTTCCCCATGTTCGGGGTAGATGCCGATACCTAAACTAGCGCTGATGGTGATAGTGGCTGTTCCGATTACAAAAGGATGATTCAGAGCATCACGAATCTTTTCTGCGACCACCAATGCATCTTGAGGGGATTCGATAGTGGGCAACAAGACGACAAATTCATCACCACCTATGCGCGCTACGGTGTCAGATTCGCGAACACAACTGATCATTCGTTTAGCGGTTTCAAACAACAGCGTGTCCCCAACAGCATGTCCATAGTTATCGTTGATTGGCTTAAAGCCATCTAAATCAATAATCATCAAGGCAAACTTGGTGCAGTCTCTGGAGGCTCTAGAAATAGCCTGCTGAATACGATCTTCAAACAAATGCCTATTGGGTAGCCCCGTTAGATAATCAGTTTGTGATTGCATTTTGAGCTGTTTATTTGCTTCCTCCAATTCAGCTTTGTCAATTTCTTTAATGGCAGCGTAAAGATACATGCGTCTACAGGTGTAAGTATTGTGCCAAGCAACAAATAGGCTGATGAGCATAAAGGGCGACATGACGAGTAAATAGATGCCCGCATTGGTGGTAGATAGCTGCAACACGTAATAAAAAATGAGTGAAGAAACAAAAAATGTATAGGCAAGCGAAGCGGTGAAAAAGGTTCGCATCCCTAAATTTGGAAACACAATAAAAATGATTCCCGCATAAATATAGCTTGGGGTGTATTCGCTTTGTGTGCGCCTTAACAATTCAAACCAAAAAATGGTTCCGACTACCGTCGATATGGGCAGTAGCAATTCAAGTAGCAACACATTGCGCGAATTTTTGATTAGCCAGATGATGGATGGCAGCAACGTAATAAACAAAACGCATCTAATGAGAATCGAAAGTTCGCTGACATCAGGAATGACAAACCAGTCTGCCAGACCAAAAGTCAAAAATAGACTGAAGCCGACAACATTCATCAGCAGGATGAATGTTGAGTTTTGATCGTATTGAAATTTCA
>JAGVFD010000116.1 GCA_020057805.1 Sideroxydans sp.
CCCGCATGCATACCCACGTTGCGCGTCAAATCTTCCAGGCGAATGCCCAGCTCCATCAACTCTTCCACGCCCTCTTCGCTATTGATGACGGCGTTGAACTCCGGCTCCATCTCGCGCGCCTTGGTTAGCGAGACAGGCTTCACGCCATCCAGCGGGACTAACTTGGACAGTCGGTCGCACAACATATATGGGAAATCCAACACGCGTCCCACGTCACGAATCACGCCTTTGGATGCCATGGTGCCGAAGGTGGCAATCTGCGACACGTTCTGCTGACCGTATTTGTGGCGCACATATTCGATGACGCGCTCGCGCCCATCTTGGCAAAAATCCACGTCGAAGTCGGGCATGGAGACGCGCTCGGGATTCAAGAAACGCTCGAACAGTAATTCGTAACGCAGCGGATCAAGGTCGGTGATGCCCAATGAATACGCCACCAGCGAACCCGCACCGGAACCGCGCCCCGGCCCCACGGGTACGCCGTTGGGAAACTTATCGTCGCGGAAAGATTTCGCCCAGCGGATGAAGTCAGCCACGATGAGGAAGTAGCCGGGAAACTTCATGTTGATGATGGTCTCGGTCTCAAACTCTAAACGCGCTTGATATTCCGCCATCTTGTCCGCACGCTGCGCTGTGTCTGGATACAGATGCAACATGCGCTGCTGCAAACCGCGCTGCGCTTCGCTGCGCAAAAAGTCATCCAGCGATTCGCCATTCGGCGTGGGGAAATCGGGCAGGTGCGGCTTGCCCAACTTGAGTGTGAGATTGCAACGCTTGGCAATTTCTAGACTGTTTTGCAAGGCCTCAGGCAAATCGGCGAATAGCGTCGCCATTTCGGCTTGTGTTTTGAAATACTGCTGCTCGGTAAATTGCTTCACGCGGCGCTTGTCATTCAGCACATAGCCTTCGGCAATGCACACCCGCGTTTCATGCGCTTTGAACGCATCCTGCGTGAGGAACTGCACTGGATGCGTAGCCACCACGGGCAAATCCAACTCGGCAGCCAGCTTCACCGTTTCACGCAGAATCGCCTCTTCACGCGGCGCGCCAAAGCGCTGCACCTCCATGTAAAAACGTTGCGGAAACAGCGCGGCATACTCTTGCGCAATGGTTTTGGCACTCGCCGCATTTCCGTTTAATAAGGTCGCGCCCACCTCGCCCAATTGCGCGCCAGACAAAGCAATGAGCCCCTCCGTCCCTGAATGCAACCACTGCTTGCGAATCTCGGGGCGACCGCGATATTGATTCTCCAAAAAGGCGCGCGTAATCAACTCGCATAAGCGCAAATAGCCCGCATTGGATTGACACAGCAGCAGCAAGCGAAAAGGTTGATCGCGCGCCGCGTCGTTGGTGATGAACACATCGCAACCCACCACGGGCTTGATGCCTGAAGAACGCGCTGCTTTGTAAAATTTCACCAATCCAAACACATTGGAAAGGTCAGTCAGCGCCAACGCCGGCATGGCATCTGCCTTGGCTGCGCTCACCGCTTCGTCCAGACGTACGATGCCGTCGGCGATAGAGTATTCGCTATGTAAGCGCAGGTGAACGAAGGAAGGTGACATGATATTCGCGGAAAAAATCTGGAACGAAGTTTAACACTTCGGACGGCCTAATCGAACCGCGTGCGTGACTACAATTCACTTCCCCAATGTTAATCATCGAAAGCGAGTTGTCGCGTGCAATACCTAACACTGGCTCTGGCAGGCAGCCTGCTATTGAGCACCACCCCCAACGTCAATTCAGCCCCACTCAAGTTGAACCCACCCAGCACTTTTTACTACAACTGCGATGACGGCCGCAGCTTGGTCGTACGCCACTACACCCTATCCGACCGCAGCCTCGAATTCATCAAACTCTCCCTACCAGAAAAGGTGTACACCCTACCCCACAGCATCTCCGCCAGCGGCACACGCTACAGCGATGGCAGCCACATTCAATGGTGGTCAAAAGGCGAAAATGGCGCGCTAAACGAAAATCTGAGCGACCCCAAAGCACGCCTCACACAGTGCGCAGAGGTGACAACGGCACAACGCTAGTTTCGCAGAGGCGAATCTCCCGACACCCTAGAAAGGTGCAAGGCTGTTTTTCAGCCCGATGGGGAATCTGAACTTAGAGTGAAGCCTACAATCTATTTTTAGCACTATCGGCAGTCGCATCAAAAATATACGTGGCGCAATCTTGGCGTGAGCCACGACTAATCACATCGTCAATCGCGGCGAGGGTGAATTCGTTATGGTTAAGGCGTCGGTGCAACATGGTCGTTTGTAATAGGCGATTACTCGATGGCGGCGTACTAACATTTTAATGCTGGCCAAATACCATTTGCCCTGTGCACTGCACAACGCAGACAGAAAAAATGCCCGCACAAAAGTCGGGCATTTTTGAGTGAAGCAAGGTCGGCTAAATCAAGGTATGGTCGGTACAGCTGCGCCTAATCCTACAATCCCCGTCACGGCTCTTGCAGCGGCAATCATTGCGTCAAAGGCGGTGCGGTTGGTCATTAGGTTGCTGGTGCCCCCCGTCTTCTGTGGTCCTTGCGGTTGAAACCAGCCTGGAAAAACGCCTTTGGTTGGAATGTAGGCAAGAATTTGAACTTCGCAGTTATTCATACAACCGCCTGTCCCCATATCCAACACTTGACGTGCGGCGGGGTTGCCCGTGTCTTTAACAAATACCGATACAGGCATACCACCTTGTGCTTTCGCCGTCGCGATATTGGCCACAGTACAGCCGCCAGCACCTATCCATGCTTGCGTGTAACTGGAAATCGCTGCGCCCGCAACAGGTTGATACAAGGCAGAGCCGCCTTGGTTAGTCATGCAGAAACTCGTACCCAATGCAGGCAATGCTGTCAAAGCCACCCCATTCATGTCCGTCGCAGGACTTGCACCTTGATTCAAATCCACCGAATACACGTTGTTATTTCTGAATTGATTGGTGAATCTGAATCCTTTCGAACCCGCAGGATAGAGAGCCGTGCCGTACGGTGCAACCGTGCAGGGAATTGGCCCGCCGACAGCATAGGCATCACACCCCTCGACAGGTAATCCACTCAAAGCGACTTGCTCAATCAACATGCTGAATGAATCGCCCATCGAACCATTGGCACTCA
>JAGVFD010000258.1 GCA_020057805.1 Sideroxydans sp.
GATGAGTGAGGAAGCGTTCGCACGATTGCCCTCGCGCTTATCGGCCGAGCCTTTGGCACAAGACATGCGTGTGAAGTTGCTAGAGAAGGTGACTCAACAAGGCTATGTTGATGGCTACTCGGGGGTGCGCATCGCCAGTAGCGGCAAGCGCTTTATGATTACCGACACGACGGTGTGGAATCTAGTCGATGCGGCGGGTGGCTATCACGGACAAGCAGCGGTATTTAGCCCTGCCACTTGATTTGAATATCAGCAATTGCTAATATGCGTTCCTGCTTCACAACCCACAAAGGAATGCGCCATGAGCAAGTCATACAAAGAACTGATTCAACATCTCAACCCGCCCTTGGGCGCTTTCCGCAAAGAGTCTGCTGAAGTAATGACAGGCTTTGATGCGATGTCAAAAGCCGCCATGACGGCGGGCGTTATCTCTGCATTAGATAAAGAAATTATCGCCACCGCGATTGCTGTTTCAACCCGTTGTGAAGGTTGCATTGCTTACCACGTGCGGGCGCTGGTGCGCTTGGGTGCAACGCGTGAACAGGTGAATGAAATGTTGTCAGTGGCGGTGTATATGGGTGGCGGCCCATCGCTGATGTATGCAGGTGAAGTGCTGCACGCTTTTGACGAATTCAGTGCAAAGGCTTAAAAAAACCTAGTCCACGAAAAGCACGAAAGACACGAACAAAAGTTAAGGAACCTCTGATTAAGTCTCTCTCCCCACGGGAGAGGGGGGTAAAAGCACTTAATCAGAGGTTCTCTAAATTATGAGCAATGATTTTTTCGTGCTTTTCGTGTCTTTCGTGGACAAATGATTATTTGATTTAAGGGGTCAAACCCTCTGGCGGCGGATACTTCGCCACTAACTTGTCCGACACCTCACCATTCGCCGTGTGTGCAATCGCGCTGGCTTCAAACACCGAAGTGAGCAGCACGAAAATCAGCGTGGGCATAAGCGCGATGCGTGTGAGTGCTGTCCAGATAATGCTCCCCATGCGCGGATCGCTGGAGAGCAAACTCAATAGCCAAGCAAGCAACACAAGCGCAGCAGAAATGGCATAGCCTAGCAACAGCAAACGACTGTGTTGCCACGTTAAACGCCAGTGCATATCTACAAACCAACTCGTTGACTTTTGGCTACGCAGATAAATGTAGGCGAGCAAACTTCCCGAACACAGCAGTGGAATCAGCAAGCCCACCATGCCAATTTTTAGCCCCAGCACAGCGGGCGTCATCAGCAAATCGAACGCAAACACCCCCGCCACAAAAATGTTGTGCGGCAGCTGTGCTTGCTTGCGCTCTAGCGCGGTGGCGGGAAATTTCATTGGCTTGCCCCTTCGTTCTCGCTGTGGGACGCCTCAACAACGGCGGGTGCAACAGGCACATCTAACCACGGGAAGATATTGCGATAGCTCACGTAGAGCGAGGCCAAGCCTAGGGGTAATAAGAAAATCAGTCCAACACCATAAGGCAACACGCCCAACAGCGCGGCGAGTAGCTGTGTAAGCACGCTGTACACCATGTAGGGCAGGATGTTACGCAACGTGCCCGTGAAACTAGCGTGTATCGCCGCGAAAGGGCTAAGGCCGCTGAAGAACACCAGCATGGGGGCAAACTGCCACGCCATAATGAGTACAAACATCAGCGAGAATCCAAGCAGCACGGCGAAGGCGATATTGCCATCTGCATTGCCTAAAGCATCCATCAACACTTGTGGGTCGTTGGCCGTTTGCACTTGTTCCATGAGGGTGGTGAGCGCCTCACCGCCCACCGCCACCATCAGCATCGAAGCCAGCAACATACCCATCATCAAAATAGCGCCCAAGGTAATGAGGCTGGGTGTGTTGTGTTTGAAACCCGCGAACAAATCAACCAATTCGACTTCTTCCTCTTGTTCCAACGCACGGCAAATGCGCATGTAGCCCGCCAGCAAAACAGGCATCAGCAACACAGCGACTAAAGGGCCGACATAAGGAATCATCATCGCCAGCAAAATGCCCATTGCGCCGATGAGTGCCGTGCTTAAAGACAGAATAGGGCTGCGCATGAGCAGTTGATAGCCTTGCTTAATCCAAGTCCAGCCGCGTGTTGCAGAGAGTTTTTTAATTTCCATGATGGGTGCTTTATAACCAAACAGAGTGAGGGGTGGCGATGTGATTTTGCAAAATGCGTTTGAAATGATTGGGATCGTGCGGATTTACCATCTCACCATCGCGCGGTAGATGCAAATCAAACAAGCGCGAGATCCAGAAACGTAACGCCGCCACGCGCAAGGTCATCGGCCAACTTGCCGCTTCAGCTACGGTGAAAGGGCGAACGGCATGATAGGCATTGAGCAGGGCGCGCGTGCGATCTGCATCCAATGTGCCATCTGGACTCATGCACCAATCATTTACGGTGATCGCCACGTCATAGATGAACACATCGCTACACGCAAAATAGAAATCGATCAGCCCGCCTACGCGCTCTCCATCCATCAGCACATTGTCGCGGAACAGGTCGGCATGAATCACCCCGCGCGGTAAATCGGCAGCGGGATAGTGCGCATGTAACGCGACTTCACTTTCCAATAACGCCACTTCTTCTGTAGCGATGAAACGGCTCACTTGTTGTGCCGCATTGCTGCGCCAAGCCGCGCCGCGTGGATTCACCATCGCACTGCCAAAGCTCAAGCTGGCGCTGTGCATTTGCCCCAACATCGCTCCCACTGCTGCGCAATTCGCTACGCTGGGTTGTGTTACCGATTTACCGCTCAAGCGGCTCACGATGCAGGCCGGTTTGCCATTCAGCTCAC
>JAGVFD010000129.1 GCA_020057805.1 Sideroxydans sp.
CCTGACCACACGTTGATGCGCTGCATTAAATACATCTGCTCAAACACGGCGATGTATTTGCTGACGGTTTTATGGTTGATGCCAATCTGTCCACCCAATTGACTGTAATTGCACATCTGGCCGGATGTGTGTGCCAATGCTTTAAGCAAGTGCGGCGCTTGATCTAATTTATCAAGGCTGGCAATGTCTTTGATGTCGCGTTGCATCAGCGATTCAATGTACTGGCGCGCCCATGTTTTGCGGCGACGGTTGTCGCTTCGCGTCAGCACTTCTGGGTAACCGCCTCGGCTTACCATCTCAACCAGCGTTTCACCCACAACAGGAGCAATAGCGGTCAACATACCACCGGCAAAAACAGTATCCAGCCATGTTAGCGAGGCATTAGGTGCAGCGGCTATTTCGCATTGCGCCAAGGGCAAAAGGGACAATGTTTCCATGCGCCCCGCAAGCGAATCGGCAAGGTTAGGGAGCATCATTAAGTTGGCTGAACCGGTCAATAAAAAACGTCCCGGGCGACGATCTTCATCCACCGATTTTTTTATCGCCAACAACAATTGAGGCGCACGCTGCACTTCATCTATCACCGCACAATCAATACTGCGAATCAACCCAACGGGGTCTTCTTGGGCGGCTAAACGGGTGACTTCATCATCCAGTGTTAGATAGCGTCTATTCTCTACAGCCAACTGACGTACCAACGTTGTTTTACCTGCTTGCCGAGGGCCATTAAGCAAAACAACGGGCGTGTCTTTAAGCGCAATCTGCACGCGCGGCAGAATGGCGCGTGGGAAGACAGCTTGTTCAAACTCCGCATCAGACATAGTGATTCACCCCCGTGTAATTGGTATAAATATACCGTCCATCTGGTAATTTAACAATGATAATTTGGGATTGTATGGGTAGATAGGTGTTCTTGTGTTGTTCTTCTCAACATTTCATCGACTAGAATGCTTTCCCTAAATTTCTAGAGCTCATCATGCTTATCTATTTCACTAGCGCGCTGCGTTTTTTTCAGCACTACGCCAGCAAGGCATGGTGGTCATTGGGTGCGGTTTTGGCGATGGTGGCCGCCTCGCCAGTGCAAGCGAATGACGGCGTGCTGCGTTTAACCGAGGCCCAAGCCGTTACGCAGGGTGAGACTGTGCACTTGCCGCACCAGTGGACTCACGACCCAGCGGGCATGTTGGGCGTGGTGCATTACCGCCTAACTTTTCCCAAGCCAGCTCAGTCAAACGCGTTGCAGGCGGTGTATTTGCCGCACATCAATATGGCGGCGAAGGTGCAGTTAAACGGGCAGGTGATTGGCGATAGTGGCTTTGATAGTCAGCCGATGGGGCGTTATTTTCACACGCCGATTTTGTATTCGTTTTCTTCCAATTTATATGTGGAGGGAAGCAATACTTTGGAGATTGACGTTAGAGCCTATGCCAATCGTTTCGGTGCGTTATCGCCCGTTAGCATTGGCGAACACGCGAAGTTAGAGCCGCTATTTGCAAGGGATTATTTTGAGAATCACACCTTGCAGGTGATTAGCACTGCGTTGTCTGCCATTTTCGTATTGCTGTTGATTCCTGTGTGGTGGATACGTCGCAAGAGCATGTTCGCTTGGTTTATCGGTGGATCTGCGGCGTGGAGTGTAAGCAGCTTGAATGTTTTTTTGCATGAAGTGCCGCTACCCGCCGCCTTGTGGGAATGGATTATTCACATCTCGGTGGGACTTATTCCACTGTGTTACAGCTTATTCATCTTCCGTTTAAGCGATTTGAGTTATCCAAAATTAGAGCGATTCATGCTAGTTGCTTCGGGCATCTTCATTACGCTCTCTACCTTCTTTGCAGGCACAGCCCAATTCTTTTTCTTAACCAGCTTGTGGCACGCCAGCTTGCTCATATTTGGCGCATTTGCGATTTACCGCTTGTTCCGATTTTTGATCAGCAAACGCGACTTCAGCGTGTTTTACATCGCATCTGCGTTGCTGTTGGTATGCGTGCTGGCCGTTCATGATTTAGTCATTCAGCAGCTCACTGCGCAACAAAATGGTTTCTGGCTAAATTACGCCGCACCGTTATTGCTTACTGCGATGGGCCTGTTGATGGTGAGGCAATTTGTGACGGCGGTGCAAACAGCCGAATCTTTGAATGTATCGTTGGAATCTCGCGTGGCCGCTGCTCAAACTGCGCTAGGTGCAAGCTATGCCGAGCTTCGCGTGTTAGAGATGAACCGCGCGGCGCAAGACGAACGTGAGCGCATCTATCGAAATCTACATGATGATGTCGGTGCGAAGTTGCTCGGCCTAGTGATTTCTGCGCAACGGTCTAATCAAACACGCGAGGCAGATTTAGCACGCTCCGCCCTGCAAGACTTACGTGATGTTGTTTCACGCTCATCCACCTCGTCTATTTTGTTAGCGGATTTGATTGCCGATTGGCGTGCAGAAACCAATCAGCGCATCAGCGCCGCGCAATTGACATTGCAGTGGAATGCCGCTGGCTTGGAAGATTCCTCCCTCATGGTTAATCCTGAAGCCGCGCTTAATTTAAGCCGTATTTTGCGTGAAGCCATCAGCAACATTTTGCGTCACGCCGCCGCGTCGTGCCTCACCCTATCTGTGCGCATCGAAGCAGACATGCTCTGTCTCGACATCGCCGATGATGGCGTAGGTTTGGCTGAAAACTTCAAAGCACATCGCGGCATGGACAGCATGCGCGCCCGCGCTGAAGCGTTGAAAGGCTCGCTGCATATAGAAGAGATTAGCCCACAAGGCATAGCGCTCCACCTAAAAGTCCCCGTCTCATCTTTAGCCGCCATCGAACTTCCCCTCGTCACCCACTAAAGGAGCGCAAATGAGCCACGCCCGTAATCGCATTATTTACATTCATGGTTATGAACCTCACGGGCAGGGCTACACCATGCCTGCAATCGAATCATTAGTGCGGAGTACGCTTCCCAATACCTGTTATTCGAGTTACGTCGAACACTGGTCACCATTGATGGACACTCGAAACCACACATTCAAAGAAGTGGCGGAACAGCTGGCGCAAGAAATTCGTGATGGCGGCGCATATGAAAAGCAGTATGCCGTGTGCCATAGCATGGGCGGCTTAATTGCGCGTCAGATGTGTCTTATGCCTGGCGTTAAATTAGATGGGATTGTGACCTTGTGTTCGCCACATGAAGGTGTGGCTGATTGGATGGAGAAATCAATTCAAGTGGGAAGAGAATGGTTTGCTGGCAGAGGCCCGCTTTCCTTGCTTAAAGGACATCCTGATCTGCGTGAGCTGAATGATTCAGCTGCGCGTTTCAGAGGCAACAATCATTTCGTAGGAGTGAAGTGCCACGGCCATTCGGGCCCTCAATTTTGGGTACTAGACCATGATAATGACACCGTAGTCGAACACGTAAGCCAGCAAGGCGCACATGTAAGTGGAAATATTCAGCGTTACACAATGGTGGTTGATTATGGCAGCAACAATGTGCCTCAAGGGCTTGTGGGCGACAAGCTCTGCCCACACAACTTCGTCGTCGAGCAGGCCGAGTACCCCTCGCAAGACCACATCTCTTTTGACAACGCCCCTCTAATTAGCGCCATCCGTAACTGCATCAAGCTTTAGTCCGCCTTAGTGGAAGCCGACACAGAGGGTTTTGCATTTTCTGTGTTGCACAAATACAACAAAAAAAAGTGCCCACCCCCCTAGAACGCGGGATGGTGTTCCCCGCTTTTACCCGTCATCCTGCCCCCCAGAATTTCTGGATATCAGAAGTCCGCTCATATTTGTTTAAAGGGGAACAAGCATGCTTAGATTCAACCTTCAATTAGCTACTGCTGCATCACTCGTTTCACTACTGGTCGCTTGTGGAGGCGGAGGAAGCAGCGCGCCTGCTGCTCCGGCTGTCCCTGCGGCAACAACAGCAGCTTCCATTACGCCCTTCAAAGGGCCGTTTTATCCGGGCGCGACAGTCGTTATCAAGGACGCGAATGGCAATCCAGTGGTGTTGACCTCTGGCGGAACTATTGACGCCAACGGCCTTGCTAGTGCCACTTTTGCAACCAGCGTGACCTATCCTCTCATCGTTGAGGTAACAGGTAGTTACTACAACGAAATGACCAAAGCGGCTGAAACCACAACTGTGCCAATGCGAGGTTTGATTCTAAATGCCGCTGAAGCGGCGGCAGGCGTGCCCGTTACTATCGTCACCGAAGCGGCCGTCACTGATTTGCAAAATCGCTTGGGTGGCTTTGCTTTGGCACATCCCATTACATCAAGCTTGGCACAAGCAGCTTTGACCGCAGCGGGGAATATATTTGGCGTTCCAGCAAGAGCTATCCCTGTTTTCAATGCAACCGCACATACAAGCGCCGATGCTAATTCACTGCGTCTCGCTGCTTGGTCGATTGCAGCTAATAGCCAATCTGGGGCCACGATGGCTGACAAAGTTAAAGCCTTGGCTGCTTCGTTCGTGAATCCCGCCACCGTGCCCGCAAACATAGTGAGTCAAGCCAGTTATAACGCTGCATTAGTGGCCGTTACCAGTGGAGCTTCCAGCGTGATGGCGGCGGGTGCAATCGCCCCAACGCCCCCCACCGTTCCTACCATCAGCTACGGTGCAATTTACGCAGGTACGCCACCGAGTGGCGGAACACCCGCCGCTGTTCTTAACCCTCCTGGCGTGGTCGCAGCGATTGATACAAGCAGCGGCACTACAGGTCAACTTACGGTGAGTTGGACTCCTGTGATTGGAGCTACTGGGTACAACGTGTATGCCAGCCCCTCTGCTGGCGTGTCCGTTCCCGCCGTTGCGCCTACGGTAAAATTAAATGCCGTTCCACTAACGACAACGTCTTACCCCCGTGCGTTTGCAGCAGGTTCGCCGGTGTTTTTCAAAGTTACGGCACTGAATACTGTGGGGGAAAGCGCGGGGTCGATTGAAGTTAACGCTACCCCTGTTGTAACGCCTATCGTTTATGGGTCTGCCTTCCCCGCAGCGCCTATTAGCTTTACGGCAACAACCGCTAGCTCAACTGCCGTGGACTTAAGCTGGTCTCCCGTTTCAGGCACGATGACGTATGTTGTTTTACGTTCTACTTCGCCCAACATTGCGCGTTCACAAACGACCATATTAACCACCACCAACACGCCCAGCGTAAGGCATATTGCTAATCCTGCTACCACCTATTACTACAGGGTATATGCCTGCGAAACCACGCAATCATGCGGAGCGGATTCGGTTGAAATATCGGCAACAACCAGCGCTACGGTTATTACCACGGCACCTGCCACCGCTCCCACTGGCATCATTGCAACTGCTTACAGCGGATCAACGATTGGCCTCGTGTGGACTGGCGTAACAGGCGCGACAGGCTACAACATCTATCGCGCAAGCAGCCAAGGCGGAGCATCCACCAAAGTAACTGCAAGCCCTACAAGCCTTGGGGTGTACACCTATACCGACACTGGGCTGACAGGTTCTACGCCTTACTACTACACCATCACAGCGGTAAATAGTATTGGCGAGGGCATTGCATCAGCTTCCGTTACGGCCACCACAAACCGATACTACGGTCCAGGTTCACAAGTGGGGGGAGCAATACAAGGAACGCCACTGACTTTAAGTGGCACGGTATCCACCTTTGCAGGCTCAGCACTGACACCAGAAAACATGGTGGGTGTAACTTCAGATGGGGCGAATTTGTACACCGTCACTTCATTCAATAACAACTTTGACCGCATTTTCAAAACCGTTTTGGCGACGGGTAAAACAACGATATTCGCTAATTTTCCGGGCGCTACGTTATCGGGCATCACGACGGATGGCATTAATTTGTATGTGATGGATGCGGGCGCAAGTATTCGCCAAATACCGATTAGCGCGCCGACAACCTCAACGATGTTGGTGGCTGCTACGGTTAATGATCTGCTGCCTCGAAGTGTGACTATTGATAGCACGCATACCAATCTGTATGTGTCAAAAGTTAATAATTATGCCAACGCCACAATTAGTAAGGTGGTGATTAGTACGGGCGCAACTTCTACGCTTGCAGGTGGCCCAGCTAACTATACGATGCCAGATGGAACAGGCAATGCAGCAACATTTAATCAACCAAAAGGCATTGCGATTGACAGTACCGATACCAATCTTTATGTGGTTGAAGCGAATGCAGTCAGAAAAGTTGAAATTGCAACTGGCATTGTGACTACCTTAGCGGGTCAAGTAGGGATGGGAAGCACATCACCTACTGCAATAGGTGCAGTAGATGGCACAGGAACTGTTGCATCTTTCAATCAACCTAACGGCATTGCCATCGACAGTACTAACAGCTATTTGTATGTGGCAGATACAAGAAACAACACCATTCGACAAATTGCCATCGGCACCGGTGCGCCCAGCACGGGCGTGGTGACCACCTTGGCAGGAACGGCAAGTTTTATTCCTGGACAAGCTGACGGCACGGGTAATGCAGCTTCGTTTGGCGCACCCAATGCCATCGCAGTAGTGGGTGGCAATCTATATGTGGCTTCAGGAGGCGGCCTGCGCAAAATTGTGCCAAATAGTGGAATAGCAAACAGTGCGGTCGTTTCCACTTTATTGGGTGGGTCACAATTATTCACCAACCCAAGCGGTATCACGTCAGACGGCGTTAACTTGTATGTGATATCGGGTAATCTCATTAATAAAATCAATATTGCAACAGGTGTAATTACGCCGCTGGCAGGTAGCCTTACGTTAGGCTCAACAAATGGGATTGGCGCTGCCGCATCGTTTAACTCACCCTCCAGCATCACGACAGATGGCACTAACCTGTTTGTGTCGGATGCGGGAAACAACGTCATTCGCCAAATTGTGATTAACACAGGTGAAGTGACCACGTTGGCGGGCACAGTCAGTCAGTTTGGTGGCAATGCGAATGGCACAGGTGCAACAGCAGCCTTTAACCTAGGTGCAGGCGGCGTGGGTGTCGCCGCTATCACTACCGACGGCACTAATGTGTATTTGGCAGATAAAGGCAATGCGCTTGTTCGCCAAATTGTGATTAGCTCGGGCGTCGTAACTACCCTAGCGGGAAGTGGGGCAGCGGGCTATAACAACGGCACAGGCATAGCAGCATCGTTCACTACGGCTGGGGGCATCACTACGGACGGCACTAACGTATATTTAACTGATCGTGACTATGGTGTGATTCGCAAAATTGTCATCGCAACAGGGGTGGTGACATCGCATCCTGGGCTACCTAACACAACTTGGATGGTCGATGCCTATGCGGCAATTGTGGCATCTATCACAGGGGGTAGCTCTAGTCGCAACCCATCTGGCATTACGACTGACGGCACTCATTTGTTTATGCTTGATTCGGCCAGCGGCGCAATTCGTAAAATCGTCATTGGTACAGGCGTAGAAACCACACTAGCCGGCACACCGGATTGGACAACCTCTGGTACTAATACTTTTGGTTATGTTGATGGAGTCGGTACGGCGGCTAAATTTAGCGGACTGCACAGCATCACAACCGATGGAATTA
>JAGVFD010000148.1 GCA_020057805.1 Sideroxydans sp.
CATCCATGTCGCCGTTGAAGCCGAGGTAGCCCACCGCGCCTGCATAGATACCACGCTTGGAAGGTTCTAGTTCGTCGATGATCTCCATCGCGCGCACCTTCGCCGCACCAGAGACAGTGCCTGCTGGGAAAGTCGCTTTGAGTACGTCCATCGCGTCTAGGCCTTTCTTCAAAGTAGCCTCGACGTTAGAGACGATGTGCATCACGTGCGAGTAACGCTCGATGACCATCTTGTCGGTGAGTTGCACTGTGCCGCGCTCTGCCACACGACCGATATCGTTGCGACCGAGGTCGATGAGCATCAAATGTTCAGCCAACTCTTTCGGGTCAGCCAACAACTCTTCAGCAAGTGCCGCATCTTGTTGCGGCGTCTTGCCGCGTGGACGGGTGCCCGCGATAGGCCGCACGGTGACGATGTCGCCTTCCAAGCGCGCGAGAATCTCCGGCGAAGAACCGACCACGTGATGGTCGCCCATGTCGTAATAGAACATGTAGGGCGAAGGATTGATGCTACGCAAGGCGCGGTAAAGCGACAGCGGCGACGCGGGGAACGGTTGCGACATGCGTTGCGACAACACGACCTGCATGATGTCGCCGTCAAAGATGTAGTGCTTGGACTTTTCCACTGCCGCTTTGAAGGCCGCCTCTCCGAATTCCGATTTAGCCTCTTCGCGTTTAGCGGGTGGCGCGTACGGAATATCGACCGGCAGACGCATCATGCCAATGAGTTCACGCAAGCGTTCACGTGCGATGGCATAGGCGTCGTCTTGCGAGGGATCGGCGTACACGATGAAGGTAAGTTTGCCGGAGAGGTTGTCCACCACCGCCAGTTGCTCGGTGAGCATGAGCAAGATGTCCGGCGTGCCGATGACATCCTTCTTCACCGTCTTAGCCAGACGCGGCTCGATGTAACGCACGGTGTCGTAACCGAAATAGCCGGCCAGACCACCCGTGAAACGAGGCAGACCAGACAGCGGTGCGACTTTGAACTGCGCCTGATAAGCGCTGATGTAGTCCAGCGGGTTCTCAACGTCTTGCTTGGTCTCGCCCTTGGGCGTGGTCAGCGTGACTTGTTTGCCGCGCACAGTGATGCGCGTCTCGGCAGGCAAGCCGATGAAGGAATATCGCCCGAAACGTTCGCCGCCTTGCACCGATTCCAGCAGATAGCTGAACGGCTTGTTGGCGAGTTTGAGGTAGAGGGAAAGCGGTGTATCAAGATCAGCGAAGGTCTCCGCAACTAAAGGGATGCGGTTATATCCTTGCTTGGCAAGAGTCAGAAACTCTTGTTCTGAAATAGGTGACAACATAAACAACTCCTAAAAAAAATGAGGGTGATAGCGAACTCGATGTTGCTGTTCACCATCGCCAATCAGTCGTTTTCAGGAATTGAAATGTCATTTGTTAAGCTCGTTTGATGAGTGGCAATACGCCAGTCAGGTCAGGAATCACCGCATCCACATTCAGCGTCTCGACAGGCTCGCCGTGGTTGTAACCGTAAGGTACGCAGATGATAGGGCAACCCGCAGCACGTGCAGCTTGTGCGTCGCTGAGTGAATCGCCGACCAACAACAGTTGCTCAATAGCACAGCCGAAGAACTTCGCCGCATGCAGCAAAGGCATTGGGTGTGGTTTCTTCTCAGGCAAAGTATCGCCGGCCAACACGATCTCGAAGTAAGGCGCCATGCCGGAAGCCTTCAAGATAGGATCGGTATAACGCATCACTTTGTTGGTGATGCAGCCCAGACGGAAACCCGCTGCCTTCATCTCATCCAGCCCCTTCACTACGTTTTGGAAAGGTTTACTGTCACAAGCTAGCTCGGTGTAATGCTTCTCGAAGATAGGCAACGCCTTATCGAACAGCGCCTCATCTGGCTCGGCATGCATATCACCCGTGAGCGCACGCTTTACCAACCAGTGGATGCCGTTACCGATGTAGCTCATCAGCAGGTCTTGCGACACGGGCGCACGGCCCATGTCACGCAACATGCGGTTCGCCGACTCTGCCAACTCTGGTGCGGTATGCAGTAGCGTACCGTCTAGGTCGATGACGATGGCTTGAACGGGAAGGGGGAAATTTTTGAATGACATTCAATACCTCTAAACTTATTCGTCACACCGGCGAAAGCCGGTGTCCAGTTAATCAAAAATTCTTGCGCAGCAAGGCAAAACCAAAAGCACTTTTAAT
This sequence comes from Sideroxydans sp., assembly GCA_020057805.1. Classification (GTDB taxonomy): domain Bacteria; phylum Pseudomonadota; class Gammaproteobacteria; order Burkholderiales; family Gallionellaceae; genus Sideroxyarcus. The sequence continues at coordinate 2,185 of JAGVFD010000148.1, forward strand.
AAACCCGCTGGATTCCGGCCTTCGCCGGAATGACGGCTCATCTAATTACTTGCCGACCTTCGCCAACTCCGCGCGCATCTCCGCGATGATGGTGTTGTAGTGATTCTTGTCAGCGGCGTTCTTTTTGCCGAATACAGCAGAGCCCGCAACGAAGGTATCTACACCTGCTTCAGCCACTTCGCGAATGTTCGCTGGGCCCACGCCACCGTCGATTTCCAAACGAATTTTCAATCCAGACGCATCAATCATCTTGCGCACTTGGCGCGCTTTATCCAGCACGTGCGGGATAAATTTCTGACCACCAAAACCTGGGTTCACAGACATCAACAACACCATGTCCAACTTAGGCAAGGTGTACTCAAGGATATCCAAAGGTGTCGCGGGGTTAAATACCAGACCGGCTTTGCAACCGCTCTCTTTGATGAGGCCGATGGTGCGGTCGATGTGTTCGGAAGCTTCCGGGTGGAACGTGATGTAGGTCGCGCCTGCTTTTGCGAAATCAGGGATGATGCGATCGACTGGCTTCACCATCAGGTGAACGTCGATGTCTGCTGTCACGCCATGCTTGCGCAAGGCTTCGCAAACCAGAGGACCGATGGTCATGTTAGGCACGTAGTGGTTGTCCATCACGTCAAAGTGAACGATGTCTGCGCCGGAAGCGAGCACGTTGTCTACTTCTTCGCCCAATCGTGCAAAGTTAGCGGAAAGAATCGAGGGGGCGATTTGATAGTCCATGATGTGTCCTTTGTATTTAAGTTAAAAGAGGGTGGAAATTTGGAACGCATATTCTACCCGATACTGCCTACTTTATTGCACCCAAGTCCGCGCCCCTACTATGGAGAAACTCACCACCTTCCCTGAAGGCTTAATAGAAATAGACATAAACAAATAGCCACAAATAACTTGATGAGAAAAACCTTCGCTTCTAACATGCGTTACTTCTTTCACGCGCGCCCCTATTGGATATGACCTTCACCCAATTTCTACCCGCCCTCTTTGGCGGCATTCTCATCGGCACAGCGGCCACTTTGCTGCTATGGCTCAACGGCAGACTGGCGGGGATTAGCGGTATTTTGTGGCGCTCATTTTTCGCCAAGCCGGGCGATGCGCTGTGGCGCGTACTATTTTTAATCGGCGTAGTAACGGGCGCGGCGCTGTACTACGGCTTGTTCGACGATGCGCCTGTGGCGCGCGAACACTTTCCCGCTTGGCTGCTCATCGTCTCTGGATTGCTGGTGGGCTACGGCACGTCGCTAGGCAATGGCTGCACCAGCGGCCACGGCGTATGCGGCTTGGGACGTTTATCGCTACGCTCTTTAGTCGCCACCGTTATCTTTTTGTCTGTTGCCATTACCACTACGTTTGTGGTGCGTCATGTATTTGGAGTGCTGTGATGAAACGAAATATTGCAAGTGGAATCGCGGGGATGGTGTTCGGTTTTGGCCTCGCCTTGGCGGGCATGACACATACCGAAAAGGTGCTAGGCTTTTTAGATGTGGCGGGCGCATGGGATGCGAGCTTGCTGTTTGTGTTGGGCGGCGCGGTAGGCGTCACGCTCGTCACCTTTCGCTTTGTTTTGAAGTTGCACAAACCCTTACTGGCGGAGCAGTTTGTCATCACCAAAGACATGCAAATTGACCGCCCGCTGATTATCGGCGCAGCCATGTTCGGCGTGGGTTGGGGAATCAGCGGCTACTGCCCAGGCCCTGCGGTGGCCTTAATTGCCTCACCCAATTGGGAGTTGTGGGCGTTCTTACCCGCTGCGATTGTGGGCGGCGTGGCAGAAAAGTACTTCGCATTTCATCGCACCCCCCTGCCAGAAATCAAACAAGACGAAGCCATTGTTGAAAATGCGTCTGAAAGTTCTTGCGGTTAAGTGGCGACTGCTTGCGCTATGAGGTCGCCCACTAAAAACACGAAAGACACGAAATAAACCAAACATATTGGCGCTGGTTCAGCGCGAATATGTTTAGGGAGTCCCTGAACAAAGCCCCTCCCTCACCCCAGCCCTCTCCCGTGGGGAGAGGGAGCCAGAAGCACTTAATCAGATGTTCTTTAGGTTGTTTTTCGTGCTTTTAGTGGACAGATGATTGTCCAGCCTCTTAAAAATCACTTCCCCTACAAAGCATTCAACCTGCCCAATAGTTCACCAATTTTTATGGGGTCATCTGCGCGCAGAATTTTTTGCGTGAGCTGAACAATATCGGGCAGGCTGGTGGTCAACACGCGCTGCTTGGTGGCGAGTAATTGCACGGGGTGCATGGAAAATTGACGCAGGCCCATGCCTAACAACAGCCGCGTGTAGGCTAAC
>JAGVFD010000204.1 GCA_020057805.1 Sideroxydans sp.
CGTAATGCCATAGTCGGTGAACTCATCGTAAGTAGGAAACATAACGGCGGCATCCATACCCCCTACCTGAACCCCTCCATTGCTTGCGCCTGTCCACGCAACATTAGTGGCGGCCGCATCTCCATAAAAAGCAAAGTAGCTGGTGGCTGTGACCAGTTCAGGCATTACCCAGGAATATGAAACGGTCGTACTCGTTTGCCCTTTAGGAATATAGGCACCCTTAATGGCTTCATTGCGGGCTTTCTGTTCATTGGCCGCTCCGCCCATCACCGCAGCAATGACGCCAAATCCATCGTAGACACCATAGTGCGATGTGCTTACATCAAACTCAACCGATTGCATCGGAACGAAATTAACTGTTCCGCCACTCATTTTTACGTGCCGATTTACCTTGTGATACAACCCGCCAAAATACTCTTCAGCGAGTGCATTACCACTCAACATACAAACTATAAAAATAATAATTGCTCTCATCAATTCGCGCTCCGCTGATTTTGTTTTCAAGAAAACGGGCGCATCGCGCCCGTTGGTTGGATTAACTATTTAGAAATCGGAAGGGTGATCAATGCCGTACATAATCATTTTCAATTGAGCGCCCGTTGCTTTCTTGAAAGCTGCGGGGAAGGTCGCAGCAACTGGAGTAACAACACCACCTGCTAGCGTAACTGCGCCATCGTCAACCTCTGTCCAGACAGGACCCTTCGCGTCAGAAGAGTTGAACAAATGACCAACCGTGCCACTAAATTGCATGCCAGAACCCAAAACCTTGGGGGTGATGCGCAAGCCTTCAGAATAGCCACGCGAATTAAACATTCCCCCCGTTTTCGTGTCGGCGGGCAACATTTGTAAAGCGGTAAGCTTTGTACGCAACATAGGCGCTTGGGTTATTTCCAGTTCCAAGCTATCTTCATAGTAGTTATATTTGATCAGCTCAACCTCAAAAGCCGCCGTGATAATGCCGACTCCATCATGGCTTGCAGCGTCTAGCAGTTCTTGTGGTAGTGAACTAACAATCGCATCGCCCAATGGCTGCTCGGTATCCATAAACATTACTTTCATTGTTCTAACGTAATTCAAGCCAGGCACTTTTGCAGGATAAAAGACGCTGTAATCTCCGCCTTTCGATCCGATTTCGGCTTTACCATCATATTTACCGACACTGATGGGAGTGGCGCCTAAATCGACCGAGTGCCCACTGCTAAATTCACCTTTCAGGCCTTTTTTGTATTCTGGATATTTTTTGAGCGTTGCAATATCAACCAGCTGTATTCCTTTAGCTTGAAGACCTGCTACAAAGTCCTTATATAAATTTTCTGTAGCTTGTTGAAACAACGCATCAGTGCTTTGATTGGAACTTAAACTATTGTTGGAAGTAAGCCTTGGCCCAAGGCTGGCGCTTAAGTCAGTCCGAACACGCACTTGAAAAGCGCCAATGGCGAATTTTTTGGTGTTTTTAATACCATTGCCAAACGATTCAACCACAATGCTTTTTTTCGCTTCTTCGGCAGGGTCGGTGGTCACTTTTTCGAAGTTAAACGCTTCTGGCGCAGGACGAACGGGCGCATTGACGCAACCTGTTAATACAAGACCCGCCAATAAAATAACGCTGATATTGCTGATGTTGAGTTTCATTTTCTAAAGCTCCCTGAGTTAAGTTGTCATTCTGTTACTTCGTTTTTTGCTAACCGTTAAAGCGCACGCAAATAATTCACTTTCTAGTTTTCTAGCCTTTTCATTTCAGCATCAAACCCCATAAAAAATGGCCTAGCGTGTTAGGTAAATGGCTGCGTCCTCAAGGTGCATTTTTTTAGCTGAATTTGCGTGGCCTCAAGTACGTGAATTTTCACGGCGGACTTTAATCTGCACAATCCCGCGTTCTAGGGGGGTGGCAAGAGACGGCTCTTCTGCTATGGTCTTTGCACTTATTCAACGGGAAATAAAATGCGCTTTTTAGCAAAAAGACCGGCTTATGCTTTGCTGCAAATTGCCTTGATATGCATTGCCTGCGGGGCTGGCGTAGTGGCGACGGCATTGCACACACCGTGGCTAGGTGTGACGCTGACGGTGGCGGAAGATGGCAAGTCGGTGAATGTGGCCGAACATGAGTTGCGTTTTTTGCAACAAATCCCAGCAGGGGCAAAAGTCGTTCGTCTCATTTCTGCAACAAATGAAGCGATGGAAGTGTTGCCGACAGACTTAATTGAAGAGCCTGATTTTTTTGATAGCTACTCAGAAATGCAGGATTTTTTCACGCGCCAAACAACATTTACCTCGTTCTTATATTCATCTCAAATCACCTTGGAGTGGCGGGATGCGGCGGGTGTAAAAGGTAGCAGCGTGTTGCACCCCACTGCGCGTCCGCTGGCGAGTTTGCCTACGGTTTTTTGGTTTCAGTTAGGGGTTGGTTTTGTTGGGCTGTTGCTTGCAAGCTGGATTTATTTACTGCGTAAGGATGATTGGGGGGCGCGCATGTTTGGCTTGTCTGGCGTGATGTTTCCTATCTTTACGTTACCTGCCGCCATTTACAGCACGCGTGAATTAGCGTTGCCGGGTGAGCTGTTTCGCTGGTTGGCTTCACTCAATCATCTAGGCGCTTTTATGTTTGGCTGCGCACTCGTCGCTATTTTTGCGACTTACCCAAGACCCCTATTTCGCCCGCGCTACCTGTTGTGGTTGTGGGCTTTTTTCGGGGTATGGCTGGCAGCGGACGTGTGGCGCTGGGCACCCGATCAAGATTGGGGCTCACGTATGCCCGTGATGTTAGAGATGCTGCTAGCCATTGTGTTTGCGGGCATTCAGTGGCGTAAGTCGCGCGTGCGCCCGCTAGAGCGTGCGGCCTTGCGCTGGTTCACTTTGTCGCTCGTGGTGGGCAGCGGTTCATTCATCTTCACCACGTTTGGATCACAGGTGCTGGGTTTATTTCCCATGCCGCAACAGGGGTACGCGTTTGGCTACTTTTTAATTATTTATTTGGGTATCGCGCTAGGTTTGCGTCGCTATCAGTTATTCGATTTGAATCAGTGGGCGTATCGCGGCTATTTATGGGTGGGCGGCGCCATGCTGGTGTTATTGCTAGATATGGCTTTTGCCTATTTTGGGGTCACCCAGGGTACGTCACTCGGCATTAGTTTATTGCTCGCCGTCTGGTTGTATTTTCCACTACGCATGTGGTTGTGGCGGCGCTTGGTCAATCATAGCGAGCAGCAGTTTGAATTGCTGTTGCCTGAATTATCAGCGGTGGCTTATGCCTTAAATCCACAGCAGCAAGTTACGCGTTGGGAGGCCTTGCTAACTCGGGTATTTTCACCGCTCGAACTCAACACCAGCGCCGCCCATGTCACGCCAGGTGTTGCTGATGAAGGGTTAAGTTTGCACCTTGCTGCGAGTGGTGAATTACCTGCCTACACCTTGCGTTATGCCAAGCAGGGTAGGCAATTATTTTCTTCTCACGATGGCGCATTTGCAGCGTCAATGACGCATTTGCTTACGCAAGTGCTAGCGGGACGCATTAGTTACGAGCAGGGAGTGGCGCAAGAAAGGCTGCGCATCAGCCGCGATTTGCATGACAACATCGGCGCGCGATTATTAAAGCTCATCCACCATTTGCGTGGCAGCCCCAACGCCGACCTTGCGCAGGAAGCGATGCAAGATTTGCGCACCGCCATTGCCTCCATGAACGCTGCGCCTATGCCGCTCATTAACGCCTTGGCAGACTGGCGCGCCGAAGCCAATGGCCGTTGCGAGATTGCACATTGCACCTTGCATTGGGAACAGGGCATGCTCACACGTGCAACCGTTTTAACGTCTCGTAACAAAGCCATGCTGGAGTCTGTGCTACGTGAAATGATTAGCAACGCACTAAAACATGCCGCACCAACAGAGATTGCCATTCACGCAACCCTGCATGCAGAAAAATTACGTATCAGCGTAGAAAATGATGGCGTAACAAACCCTCCCTCACAATGGATTGAAGGCTATGGCTTACGCAATATGCGCGGACGACTTGCCGAGTGCGGCGGCTCACTACAAATAACGATGTTAAATCAACGTGTGCAAGTAACGGCGGAGATACCCCAAACATGAGAGTCGCTTTGATATTAGAAGACTTGCCCGAATCGCAAGTGATGTTGCGCGAAGTTATTCAAGCGGCGTTCCCCGGTATTCGCGTGCGCTGCGAATCCACCATTGCTGGCGCACTCAACATCATTCACCAATTTCAGTTTGACCTTGCCTTGATTGACCTTTCTTTACCGGATGGCGATGGCACAACTGTGGTGGATGCATTGCGCACTCAACTGCCCGATTGCATGATTGTGGTCGCCACTATTTTTGATGACGACAGCCATTTGTTTCCCGCTTTACGTGCTGGGGCGCAAGGCTATTTGCTGAAAGATCAACCCACCACCCTGCTGGTCAATCAATTGCAAGGAATTAGTGAAGGCCGCCCGCCCTTATCACCCGCCATTGCACGACGGTTGTTAGGACATTTCCATGTCGATACCATCCAAGAAAACACCGTCGTGCCCGACGACGAAAACCTTTCCTTATCGGAACGTGAGCGTGATGTTTTAATCAACCTCGCACGTGGATTGAACAGTGCCGACATTGCCGCTCTTCTCGATATTTCGCGCCACACGGTGAACGACCACGTGAAAAGTATCTACCTCAAACTTAATGTGAGCTCGCGCGCTGAAGCAGCGGTGAGGGCGAAGGGGATGGGCTTGGTTTAACCTAAAAACCATTGTTGTATTCCACCCCCCCTTCGATACGCCCGCTACGCGGACTACTCAGGGCCAACGGCCTCTCACCAAATGCGTATTGCTCCGTTGGTACGCGGAAATGACAACTAATCAGTCCTTCCCTAGACAGCTAGCGGCGCAACACCTGTTTCAAACATCAAGTGTGATCGTGCCACCTCAAAGGTCACTCTACATCCTCTCGGCGTGAGCGTTTCCCATTGAATAAAGCCGCCCAGTGCGCTCGCACGGGCGCGCATGCTGTTCATGCCGCGATTGCCCAGAGTGGCGCTATCTTTCAATCCCACACCATCGTCTTGAATGGTGAACACCAGTTTGTGTTCGTGACAAGTTAGGCCAATCGTGAGGTGCGAAGCCCGCGCATGGCGCAGTACATTGCTCACGCTCTCGCGCAACAGTCGGCTAATGTTTAAGGCGGCGGCAGTGTTCACAGGATGCGACTGTTCAGTGGTGGGTAGTTGCCAGGTGAGCGTCATGCCTGCCTCATCTAAACGCTGCTGCGTTTCCACTCGCCAATCCGCCAGCAGGTAGTCCAAGCGGGTTTGGGTGGTTGCGGTGCGCGACACCACGTCACGCAAATCTTGCAATGCGGCACGCGCCATGTCGGCTTCGCGCGGCAAGTTGGCACGCTGCGCGGATATAGCCAAGCCCAGCAATTTCGCACCCACATCGTCATGTAAATCACGGTAAATACGCTCGCGTTCGGCGAGTTGTGCCAAGGCTGCTTTCTCTTTAAGCAGCTGCTCGTTTTGAAATTGCAGCTCAATTGAGTGCATCAACGTTTGCTGGGCCGCATATGAAACTTTGGCCACAAAAATGGCATAGAACACAACGAGAAGCCCTAAAGGAAAGGCTTGCGCGCCAAAGCCATTTGACAAATTTGGCAACATCACCAGCATGGAACACGCCACAATGAACAAATATAAACGGAATGAATGTGAACCTGCTGCGCGTCCCCCTGCGCTCATCACAGACAAATAAATCAATAGGAATAAAGTGTTTAGGGTAGCGCTCTGCGAAGCGTCAAATAACAGGCTGATGCTTCCCCACGCGAAACCTTCAATCGTGAAAGCATACCCATGCACTCGCCTCCATCTACGCAAATGCGATGCCGAGGGCGCTGCATCTGAAATAAGTGGCTTGAGTATGCGGTGCGCTAACAAGGCTCCCACGGTTGCGCTCATCATCAACGCTACCCATATCGCCAAGCGTGTTTGATTCAGCGTATCACCTAAACCCACCATTACCCCAACGGTCACGACCACCAATCCCACCATGGTGATGGTTGAATTTTCTTGCGCTAATTTATACAAGGCTGCTTCCACCTTGGCTTCTTGCGCGGGGTTAATTAAGTTAAGTAGATTCACAGTGATAGAGGTATGTGAGCGGGGTTTGATTCTAACGGGAAATATCAACGGCAGTGGTAGAATGCGCGCCTTCAAAAATAAGGCAACTCCATGTTATCTACCGCAAATATCACTATGCAATTCGGGGCGAAGCCTCTGTTTGAAAACGTCTCGGTTAAATTCGGCGACGGCAACCGTTATGGTTTGATTGGCGCCAACGGCTGCGGCAAATCCACCTTTATGAAAATTCTAGGGCGCGACCTAGAGCAATCCTCCGGCGAAGTCATGCTCGACAAGACTGAGCGCCTCGGTAAGTTGCGCCAAGACCAGTTTGCTTACGAAGATAAGCGCGTGTTAGATGTGGTGCTGATGGGGCACGATGAGATGTGGGAGGCCATGTCGGAACGTGATGCGCTGTATGCCAATCCCGATGCGACTGAAGAAGATTACATGCGCGCAGCCGATTTGGAAGCGACGTTTGCCGAATACGACGGCTACACCGCTGACGCGCGCGCAGGGGAGTTGTTGCTCGGTTTGGGTATCGACATCTCCTTACACAATGGCCCAATGAGTGCGGTAGCGCCCGGTTTCAAACTGCGTGTGCTGTTGGCGCAGGCGCTGTTTTCTAACCCCGATATTTTGTTGCTGGACGAACCCACCAACAACTTGGACATCAACACGATCCGTTGGTTAGAAGACATCCTCAACGCGCGCAATTCGACGATGGTGATTATTTCGCATGACCGTCACTTTTTGAACAGCGTGTGCACGCACATGGCGGATTTGGACTTCGGCAAAATCACCGTGTATCCCGGCAACTATAACGATTACATGATGGCTTCCACGCAAGCGCGTGAGCAACA
>JAGVFD010000246.1 GCA_020057805.1 Sideroxydans sp.
AAATGCAGGACAATGGGCTTGGGTACACACTCGGGGTGGCATCATTCAACGCAGTGCGGATGGCACACCGCTCTTGGCAGCCGGTAGCACCATCAACATCACGGACCGCAAGCAAGCAGAAATAGAACAACAAGAAGCCAACCAACGCTTTGCCTTATTCTTCAACCTCAACCCAGACATCACGCTCATCACTCGATTTTCTGACGGATGCGTCATTGAAGTGAATGATGCGCTCTTGCAAAAATCGGGCTTAAGCCGTACCGACGTTATCGGAAAGACCACTGCCGAACTGGATTTTTGGTCGATTCCTGCCGATCGTGAACGCATGATTGCCGAACTAATCCGCTCGGGACATTGCGACCATATCGAAACGCTGTTTCATGTGAAAGATACCGTGCCCACCATCGGCTCACTGTATGCCGCCATCATGCAGTTAAATGGGGTGCCGCACATATTGAGTACGGTACGCGACATCTCAATTGAAAAACAAACCGAAGAAAACTTAACCACTATCAAAGAGCGCTATGACTTCGCCACCCAAGTAGGCAAAGTGGGCACGTGGGATTGGAACATTAAGACGAACGAACTTTTTTGGAATGCGGAGACGTTCCGCATGTTGGGCTACGCGCCCGACACAGTCACCCCCACTTACGAACTGTATTTGGGGTTGGTACACCCCGACGATAGAACCTTTCTAAACGAGAGCGTGCAGGCCGCACTACACCATAAAAAGCCCTACTCTCTTGACTGCCGCATCGTTCTCAACGAGCACACAACAATCGACTGTCACGTGACAGGCAAAGTGTCGTTCGATGCGCATGAGCAACCGCTCCGTATGCTGGGCACTATCGTTGACATTACCGAGCGCAAACAAATTGAAGTGGCCTTGAGTGCCAGTGAGACACATACGCGCAACCTGTCGAATTTATTGCGTCTGATTACGGACAACGTCACCGACTTGATTTGGGCAAAAGATTTGAATCAGCATTATCTGTTCACCAATAAAGCCATGTGCGAAAAACTATTGAACGCGCAAGACACGGAAGAACCGGTCGGCAAAGACGATATGTTTTTTGCACTACGCGAACGCGCAACCCATCCAGATGATCCCAACTGGCATACCTTTGGCGAGCTTTGCCAAAATAGCGACGCTCTCACCCTGAGTAATGGCAAGGCTGCACAGTTCGACGAGTATGGCAACGTTAAGGGTAAGTTCCTGTTCCTAGATGTCCACAAAGTGCCTTTCCTCAACGAGAAGGGTGAAGTGATTGGTGTGGTTGGTTCGGGGCGCGATGTGACACAACACAAAGCGGTCGAAGAAAAGTTACGTCTGGCCTCAATGGTGATGGAGAACAGTAGCGAGGCCATGTTTGTGACGGATGAGCACAATCTCATCCTCGAAGTAAATCCTGCGTTCACCCGATTAACGGGCTACTCGGCCGAAGAGGCCATTGGCAACAGTCCCAAGATGTTGCGTTCAACCAAGCACGATGCTGCTTTTTATGAGGCCATGAAAAAAACGCTGAAACAAACAGGGCATTGGCAGGGTGAGATATGGAATCGTCGCAAAAATGGCGAGATATACGCCGAGTGGCAAACCATCAACACCGTCTACAACACCGACGGCAGCGTGCATCGACATGTTTCCTTGTTCTCGGATATCACCGAGCGCAAAAAATCTGAAGAGCTCATTTGGGCACAAGCCAATTTCGACCAACTCACAGGCTTGCCTAACCGCCGCATGTTCCGCGACCGCTTGAGCCAAGATTTGAAGAAGGCGCATCGCAGCGGTTTAGGGTTAGCATTACTCTTTCTTGACCTCGACTACTTCAAAGAGGTCAACGACGCATTAGGGCACGATACGGGTGATGCACTACTCATTGAGACCGCGCGACGCATCACGGCCTGCGTACGCGAAACAGATACAGTGGCACGCTTGGGCGGCGACGAGTTCACCATTATTCTCACTGAATTAGCAGACCGCCCCAGCGTTGAGCGTATTGCAAGCGCGATATTGAAGTCCTTGTCTCACGCCTTTGAGATTGGCGGGCAAGTAGCCTATGTTTCAGCCAGCATCGGCATTACCTTGTATCCCGATGATGCCCAAAGTTCTGCTGACATGTTAAAGAATGCAGACCAAGCCATGTACGTGGCTAAAAATGCAGGGCGCAATCGCTTTAGTTACTTCACCAGTGCGATGCAAGAACGTGCGATGTATCGCATACAAATCTTAAATGACCTGCGCACGGCACTCGCAGAGCAGCAATTGCAGCTGCACTACCAACCCATCGTGAACATCCGCACGGGCCGCATTCACAAAGCAGAGGCTTTGCTACGTTGGTTCCATCCTCTGCGCGGCCTCATTAGCCCTGCGGAATTTATCCCACTCGCCGAAGAGTCTGGACTCATCCATGAAATCGGTAATTGGGGATTCCGTCAGGTCGTTGCGCAAACTTTGGAATGGACGCGACACTATGGAAGCGACTTCCAAATTAGCGTGAATAAATCGCCGCTACAACTTCAGAGCAAATTTGAACCCTGCGCCTGGAAAGACCACCTTGCCGAGAGCGGCCTCTCGGGCAAAAATTTGGTCATCGAGATTACCGAAGGTGTATTACTCGACCACACCCCTACTACCGTTTCTGAATTACTGGCCTTCCGCGATGCGGGCATTCAAGTCGCTATTGATGATTTTGGTACAGGCTATTCAGCGCTGTCTTATCTGAAAAAGTTTGACATTGATTACGTCAAAATTGACCAGTCATTCATTCATACACTGGTTTCTGATAGCAACGATAGGGCGCTCGTTGAAGGCATCATTATGATGGTGCATAAATTGGGTTTGAAGGTCATCGCCGAAGGGGTCGAGACGCAACAACAACTCGATTTACTCACCCAGATGGAGTGCGACTATGCGCAAGGCTTCCTCTATTCCAAAGCCGTGCCTCCACATGAGTTCGAGCAATTATTGAAGCAGCAGATTTAATAGCGCGGAGCACACATTTCACCCACGCAAAACATCTATTTAGGCTCGTGATTGAGACGCAAGGTATTGAGGGTGCGATCACGCACTTGATGCAACAGCGCCACATTTTCATCCAGCGATTCGCCGTACGAGGGAATCATTTCTTTCAGCTTGGCATTCCATTCTGCCGACTGCATACGTGACTTAAAGCAACGTTGCAGCACTTCCAACATGGCTTGCACCGAGGTGGATGCGCCCGGCGATGCGCCTAACAAAGTGGCCAGTGAGCCATCTTTCGATGTAACGATTTCGGTGCCAAATTCCAGCTTGCCGCCCTTGGTGTCACAGCCTTTTATAATTTGCACACGCTGCCCCGCAGCGGCCAGCTCCCACTGATGTTCGGTCGCTTCGGCATAAAA
>JAGVFD010000242.1 GCA_020057805.1 Sideroxydans sp.
ATCCAAATTGGTGCTGTTCGGGAATTGTTTCACAAAACGATCTAAAGCCGCTAAAGCGGGAGCTGGTTCGCCTTGTTTGAAATAGGCGTAAGCCACTTCTATGTGAGCTTGTTGAGCGTAGCGTCCATAGGGATAGCGCGATTGCAGCGCCTCTAATTTTTTAATGGCGCGCTCGTAACTATGGTCGTCCATCGCCACTTTGGCTTGGACGTATAGCTCATCGGCCGAGGCGGATTTGTCGTCTTTAGTGGGGGCAGAACTGCAAGCAGTTAAGGAGAGCAGCAGGAAAACAGTTAAAATGCGAAGCATGATAGAACCCGATGAAGAATTCCCCGATTATAGCAAAGACGACGACGTAGCCGCCGTGCTTGAAATGCGGGTACCCATGCAGCACGGCGGACTTCGCCTCGATCAAGCACTGGTCCAAATGTTCCCCGAATACTCGCGTAGCCGCCTGCAAGATTGGGTGGAACAGGGCTTGGTGACAGTTGAAGGCAAGGTGGCGAGCGTCAAACAAAAAGTGTGGGGCGCAGAGCGTATCGCACTCACGCCACAGGTGCATCCTTCCGAGCAGCCTTACGCAGCAGAAGATATTCCTCTCGACATCATTTATGAAGACGACGACATTCTGATTGTGGATAAACCCGTGGGGCTGGTGGTGCATCCCGGCAGTGGCAATTGGACAGGCACGATGCTTAATGCATTGTTGTTCCATGTGCCGGAACTGCAAAACGTACCGCGTGCTGGCATCGTGCATCGCTTGGATAAAGACACCAGCGGCTTGATGGTGGTGGCTAAAACACTGATTGCACAGACCGCCTTGGTGCGTCAGATGCAAGCGCGTAGCGTGAAGCGTGAGTATCTTGCGCTGGTGTGGGGTGAGGTGGATTACGACGGCACGATTAACTTGGCGATTGGCCGGCACCCTTCGCAACGCGTAAAAATGGCCGTGATTGAAACAGGCAAAGAAGCGATCACCCATTTCAGCGTGGAAGAAAATTTCACCAGCTGCACTTTGTTGCGTTGCCGTTTAGAAACAGGCCGCACGCATCAGATTCGCGTTCACCTCACCCATTTTGGACACCCTTTAGTGGGCGACAGCGTCTATCAAAAAGGCGTACAAAAATGCGCCCCTGAAATGCGTGAGTTCCTGAATGCTTTCCCGCGACAGGCTTTACACGCCACGCAACTCGCGTTGAACCATCCCATCACGGGTGAGTTGATGGAGTGGCATTCTGAATTGCCAGAAGACATGGATGAATTGTTGGCGCATTTGGATGAGGCGAGTGTTGCTTGAGCATTGCCTGATTCCTGATTGGCCTGCACCTGCCAACGTCAAATCGCTACAAACCACGCGCCACGGTGGCGTGAGCGGCACACCTTACGATTCACTTAATTTTGGCTCACATGTGGGTGATGTGCCTCGCGCAGTCGCCCATAATCGCCAATTACTTTCCCCTTTGATGCCCAGTGAGCCTGTGTGGTTGGAGCAGGTGCACGGCACGTGCGTCGCTAATGCGGATGCAGCAAACTGTGTTGAACAAGCCGACGCGAGTGTTGCGCGCCAACAAGGTTCGGTATGTGTAGTGATGACAGCGGATTGCTTACCCATCTTGTTGTGTGATGAAGCTGGCACGGTAGTGGGCGCGGCACATGCAGGATGGAAAGGCTTGGCAGCAGGGGTTATCGAAGCGACCGTGAACGCGATGCAAGTCGAACCCCATAAGTTAATGGCATGGCTTGGTCCAGCTATTGGCCCTGATGCATTTGAAGTGGGTGCTGAAGTCCGCGCCGCATTCATCGCCCATCAAGCACAAGCAGCGGAAGCGTTCATCGCACACGGCACGGCAGGCAAGTATCACGCGGACATCTATTTACTAGCGCGCCAACGCCTTAATACTTTAGGCATCGCGCGCGTATTCGGTGGGCAACATTGCACCTTGACCGAAGGCAATCGCTTCTATTCCTATCGTCGTGATGGAGTGACAGGGCGCATGGGGACGTTTATTTGGCTGGGGTAGGTGAATTGGTCAACGTCAGAACCTATATTTCAATGTTAATTCTGCGTTATATATTGCCTCGTCTAAATAATACGAATCAGTGTAGTGCGTGTAATTTAGCCCGCCCACATTGCAGTTAAAGCATTCAGTACTGAATTTATAACTATTCCATGATCCTTTGTATTCTGCGGCTACAGTGACCCGCTCATTAATGAGATAGGTAAGTCCAATACCGCCGCCATATCCCATTGAGTCCGATGATTTGTCCGAATAAATTTGGGCTGAAGGGCGATAAGTACCTTGCATGATGTACTGCACAGAAAGGTTGAACGAGCCAATTAGGTTTGGAGTGATTTTTACAATTTTTGTCATGCCTGCGAATGGTCCGCTAGATGCAAAGTTGTACATGTCTTTGCCTTTGAAGTTGACTTTTGATTCGCCCGTTTTCCAACCGAAATATGCTGAATCATTCTCTGCGTTGTAACCAGGTGACCATGCAATTACATTATCCGTTCTCGTCATTTCACCCGCAAAATCAGTTGTTCCTTTAATTGTGCGAGTGTTGGCCATCAGGTAGTTTTGGTTGTCAAAAATCAAAGACAATCCGAATTGAGCGCCTGAATAATTTTTCGCTTCGTATCCAAAGGTGGAGGATGCGGAACTTGATATTTTTGCAGTACCAGAAGTGATTAGCCCCGCCGACACTTGAGCATCCATTGCCATCGCAGCTTGACTACATAAGCTGGCGGATAAGAAAATGAGCGATGCAACAATTTGAATGTGATTTTTCATTATTGTCCCTTTAGCAAATTAGGCGGGTGAACTGGATTACTCCGCCTTAAGTAAAAAATTAGCGTTTGTTTTTATCTGAAAAATAATCTGTCAGTTGTTGAATAACTGCCCACGCATTGTTTTTACCATCCAGTGATGGGCTAGGCTTCTTTTCGTCGACTACGAAGCCATGAGTGCCTACCTTCCACTTCCTCGGCGCACCCCCTAGTGTGGCTACTGATTCAGGTTGTAACGACTCGTCTGCTATCACATTCACTACGATTTCCCCAGTCTTACTATTGATAACAACAATGTGAGGGTTGGCCACTTCATCGTTGGCTAGGCCAT
>JAGVFD010000145.1 GCA_020057805.1 Sideroxydans sp.
ACGGTACTGCCGTACCAGGACAGTGTGTTACTTGCCATAACGGGCGCATCGCACAGGGTAAAACCAGCAGCGTTAAACATAACAGTGTGCTGGGGCAAAGCGCTTGCGATAGCTGTCATCGCACGTCAGCATGGTTGGTGACGGGGTATTGGAATCACACGAACAATGCGCTCTACACTTATTCTGGGCAGAGTTGTGTGAACTGCCATAGTGCAACGGGCATTGCGAGTGAAAAGATTCAATCTGCCAGTCACATGCCCCTTTCTATGGGTGGGCTCACTTTTTCCGATTGCCGTTCATGCCACACCAATTACGCTAGTTTCTACGCGGCGCGTTACGACCACGCAGATGCAACAGCCTGTACTAACTGCCATAACGGCGCATACAGCGGCGTAAAAGGTAAGACGGCTGGACGTCACGTGACGTACACGGGGGCTCCAGAGTGCAGTGCTTGTCACTCAACTACGTCGTGGCGCAGTGCGCTGCCAAGCGTGACCTTGCACACGAGCTATTTCGTTGGACAAACTTGCCAAACTTGTCATGCCTCAAACAGCCCTATTTCAGGCGGCAAGAAAGATGATGAGCATGGTGGAAGATTTAACGCAGGCGTACCCGATTGTTCTTCTGCTGGCTGTCACCGTCCGCTAGGAACAAAGGGCTCGGCCTATTCCAACTGGGATTAAGCACCCAGTGGAATGAGCGAGAGTAAATTTTTTTGCAAAGTACTTTTACAACAGAACAACGATAAAACAGCTGGATAGGAGTGGTCGATGAAACGTAATTACTTTACCCGATTGATTCAAATGAGCGCGCTTTCAGTCATTGCGTTGTGCGCGCAAACGGCCAGCGCTTTACCTTTGGACGATGTGCAATTGGAATATCGGACGGACGGCATTGTGGCCACCATTCGCATGACTTCTCCCGTTAAATATACGCGGCACTTTCCCGAACGCAGCGGCAATACGCTGGAGATTTTTTATGACCGCACACCCGCTGTAAAAGCAGATGAAGTGTGGGCCGATAACGAAGTGCGTAAGTCGCCGCCTTCAGGTTTGATTCCTAGTTTTACCGTCACCACCCGCGATCAAAAAACCAAACCCAAGTTGGTGATTGAGTTTTCGCGTGAGGCGAATTTCAGCGTGAGCCCTGGCAAAGATAATCAAAGTTTCTTGATTACCATTCGCCCAGACAGGCAGCAGGCGGCGCCTGTTGAGTTGCCCGCATTGCCCTTTGTTAAGCCTGAAGCCGTCGCGCCTGCGGGCAAAGTGTTGACGACAGAAGAAACCAATGTGGCCGAAAATAACAAACAAGCGCATGCACTGATGGTGCAAGGTCGTGATGCATTGGCGGCAAAAAATAATGAAGGGGCGGTTGAGGCGTTTAACAAGTTGCTCATGTTGCCGCCCAATGATTACACCGAAGCGGGGCAGGAGTGGGTGGGGGTGGCGCGTCAACGTGCGGGGCAGTTTGATAAGGCGAAAACCGAGTTCGACTTGTATTTGAATCTGTACCCGCAAAGTGAAGGCGTGCCACGGGTGATGCAGCGTCTGGCGAATTTGGATGGCAAGAATGAAGCGGATGGCATTGTGGAAACGGCCGAGAAAAAGCGTGCCGAACGTTGGATGGCTTTTGGTAGCGTATCGTCACATTACTATTTTGGACGCAGCAAAATTGATTCGACGCAAATGTTCAACAACGTGCCTGAAACACAGACTTTCTCACTCACCGACCAAAGCATGATGATTAACACAGAGGATGTGTCGGGGCGGTATGTGAACGAGGATTACGATGGACGTTTAGTGTTCCGTGGTTCAAATACCTTAAATTTCTTGTCTAAAAAATCCAATCAAAACCGCGTGAGTGCGCTGTACGGCGAAGTTAAAAATCGCAAGCAGGAATACCTGATTCGCGTGGGTCGCCAGTCGGCTTATGGCGGTGGGGTGATGGGGCGCTTCGACGGCGTGGCAGGCTCCTATGGCGAAGCACAGACCTTGCGCGTGAATGGCGTGGCAGGCGCTCTGTCGGATTACTCGCAGGGTACGATGCCCACTTTCTTTGGCGCCAGCGTGGATAGCGGCGCGTTCTCGGTCTACGGTATCAATCAAAGTGTGAGCGGGATACTAGACCGCCGCGCAGTGGGGTCAGAGTGGCGTTATTTTGAAGATAAAACGACGGCATTCGCGATGGTAGATTACGACGCCAACTTCAAAGCCTTGAATGCCACGCAATTGATGGGTTCTTATAGTATTTCGGATGCGATTGCGCTGAATTTCATGGCGGATCGTCGCAGGACGCCTTCCTTAAGTATTCGCAATGCCTTAAATGGTGCGGCGACGTCAAACGTGAATGATTTGCTGCAAGCTTCATCGGCCAGCAGTTTGCGCAGCTTGGCCTTGGCGCGTACGGCTACCTCGACCCTAGCGCAAATGGGCGCTAGCATGGCGCTTAAAGGCAATTGGCAGGTGAGTGGCGATATGCGCGTTTCAAATACAACGGCTACTGCGGCCAGTGGAACGACTGCGTTGGAGGGTATTCTGATTGCAACGCCTAGTCGGGGGGCAGAGAAGAGTGTAACCGCGCAAGTGATTGGTAGCAGCAAGGTGTTGGCGAATGACATTTGGTCAGCCAGCACTACCTATAACACCAGCGGTACGGTGAAGGGCTATTCGATTTTCATGTACAACCACAATCAGTTTGGGAATGCGTGGATGGTGGATACCTCGTTTCAACTGTATCGTCAGACTGACCAGTTTGGTGGTGTGACTACACGCACCTCGCCCACTTTGCGTGGATCGTATCGTATGAAGGAGCAATTCACCTTTGATATGGATATGGGTTACGAGAGTACGAAAAGTAACGGCACTCAAGTATCGGTTGCGACTTCTCGCTTCTTTACATCGGCAGGGGTGCGCTGGGACTTCTAATTTGTAAGTTTGAGTTCAGATACGAGGCCGTCGAAGTGATTCGATGGCCTTTTTGCATTTGGCTCAACTAATTTGAGTGTCAGTCTGGTAAATTCCAGCCTTCCTATTCTAGGGGCACATCATGAAAATTCACGAGTACCAAGGCAAACAGATTTTGCGCGAGTTCGGCGTGCCAACACCCCGTGGTGTGGCGTGTTTTAGCGTGGATGAAGCGGTTGCGGCCGCGCAAGAATTGGGCGGTAAGGTGTGGGTGGTGAAGGCGCAGATCCACGCAGGTGGTCGCGGCAAAGGCGGTGGCGTGAAGGTGGCGAAGTCACTGGATGATGTGAAGCTGTATGCGAGTCAAATTTTGTGCATGCATCTCATCACGCATCAGACCGGCCCCGAAGGACAGGTGGTGCGCCGCTTGCTCATCGAAGAGGGCGCGCAGATCGCGAAAGAACTTTACGTGGGCATGGTGGTTGATCGTGTTTCGCAGCGCGTTGCGCTGTTGGCTTCGAGTGAAGGTGGTATGGAAATCGAAGAGGTCGCCAAACATCATCCTGAAAAGATCCATACGGTGCGCATCGACCCAGTAGCGGGTTTGGATGCGACGGAAGCGTCGCGCGTGGCGCGTGCTATTGGTGTTCCCAATGCCGCCAACGCGGAAGCGGTGCAGATATTGCAAGGGCTGTATCGTGCCTTTGTGGAGAAGGATGCGATGCTGGCGGAGATCAATCCCTTGGTCATCACGGCAGATAATCGCGCCATTGCGCTTGATGCAAAATTCAATTTCGATTCCAACGCGCTGTATCGTCGCCCTGAAATTGTGGCGATGCGCGACCTGGATGAAGAAGACCCCGCTGAAATTGAAGCCTCGAAATTTGACCTCGCCTATATTCAATTAGATGGCAACATCGGTTGCTTGGTGAATGGGGCGGGATTGGCGATGGCGACCATGGACATCATCAAGTTGTATGGTGGTAGTCCTGCTAACTTCTTGGATGTGGGCGGTGGCGCGAACAAGGAGAAGGTCACTGAGGCGTTCAAGCTGATGCTGAAGAACCCCAATCTCAAAGCCATTCTCGTCAACATCTTCGGCGGCATCATGAAGTGCGATGTGATCGCTGAGGGCGTGGTGGCGGCGGCACGTGAGGTGAGCCTCAAGGTGCCGTTGGTCGTGCGCCTTGAAGGCACGAACGTGGAGCTGGGCAAGAAGATATTGGGGGAGTCAGGCTTGCCCATCATCTCGGGTAACGACATGGCAGATGCGGCACAGAAAGTGGTTGCAGCAGCGGGAGGTCAAAAATGAGCATCCTTATCAATAAAAACACACGTGTCATTACCCAAGGTATGACAGGCAAGGTGGGGCAGTTTCATACCTTCCATTGCAAGAGCTATGCGAATGGTGCGAACTGTTTCGTGGCAGGCGTGAATCCGAAAAAGGCGGGCGAGGATTTCGAAGGCATCCCCGTGTATGCCAGCGTGCTGGATGCAAAGAAGGCTACGGGTGCGACAGTGTCAGTCATCTACGTTCCGCCCTCAGGTGCGGCAGCTGCGATTGACGAAGCGGTTGAAGCAGATCTCGACTTGGTCATTTGCATTACCGAGGGAATCCCCGTGCATGACATGGTGAAGACGCGCTACAAGATGCAAGGCAAGAAGACCATTCTTATCGGGCCAAATTGTCCAGGACTTATCACGCCAGACGAAATCAAGATCGGGATCATGCCGGGGCATATCCATAAGAAGGGGCGCATCGGTGTGGTGTCGCGTTCGGGCACGTTGACGTATGAGGCGGTCGGTCAGCTGTCTGCGTTAGGGATGGGGCAGTCTTCTTGCGTCGGTATTGGCGGCGATCCCATCAATGGGCTGAAGCACATTGATGTGTTGCGCCTGTTCAATGACGACCCTGAAACGGATGCCGTGGTGATGGTGGGAGAGATTGGCGGTAGCGATGAGGAAGAATGCGCGCGCTGGATTAAGGACAACATGAAGAAGCCCGTGGTGGGATTTATCGCGGGGGTCACTGCACCGCCGGGCAAACGCATGGGCCATGCAGGGGCGATTATTTCCGGCGGACAAGGTGGGGCAAATGAGAAGCTGGCGGTGATGGAAGAGAGTGGTATCCATATCACTCGTAATCCAGCTGAAATGGGACGTGTTATGCAAAAAGTGTTGAAAATGTGAAGGGTGAAGGGTGAAGGGTGAAGGGTGAAGGGTGAAGGGTGAAGGGTGAAGGGTGAGTTTTACTCTTCTCTCTTGAGCACCGCAGGTGCGCCCCCTTCTCTCTTCCCTAATTTTTTATAAGGGAAGCGTAAATGTTAGAAATGTTCTCTGCGCCGCAGTTCTGGGTGGATGTCTTAAAAATTATTATGATTGATCTGCTGTTGTCCGGAGACAACGCGGTGGTGATTGCTTTGGCTTGTCGCAATTTGCCACCTGCGCAACGTCGTCAAGGCATTCTTTACGGCGTGGGCGGTGCGATTGGTTTGCGTGTTGTGCTTACCTTCTTCGCTGTTAGTTTGCTGGCGTTACCTTACTTAAAATTGGTCGGCGCTTTCTTGCTAATTTGGATTGGTATTAAATTAATTTTGCCTGAAGACGAAGGTCATGGCGAAGGTAATATCAAAGCAGAGACGCAATTGTGGGCGGCCGTGAAGACTATCATCATTGCCGACTTTGTGATGAGCTTGGATAACGTGTTAGGCGTGGCAGCGGCGGCGAAAGGAAATACTTTCTTGCTCGTGTTCGGTTTGCTCATCAGCATTCCGCTTATCGCGTGGAGTAGCCAGTTGGTGTTGAAACTGATTGATCGCTTCCCGTCCATTATTTTGGCAGGTGGGGCATTGTTGGGTTATGTGGCGGGCGAGATGTTGGTGACAGAGACTGTGTTTAAGCCATGGGTGGACGCGCAGCACCTGTTGCATTGGATTGTCCCTGCGGCTTGCGCAATTTTGGTACTTACCATGGGTAAATGGTTAGCGCTACGCAAAGTGGCTTCAAGTAAGGCGGTGGATTTGCTGGATGAGCGAGTTGAAGCCGATAAAAAGTAATCTAGGGAAGGATTTGTGATGAAGATTTTGATTGCGGTAGATGGCTCTGAACTGGCGCTGGGTGCGGTGAAATATGCGGTAAAACTATCTGCTCAAATGAAGCAAGCGCCTGAGCTTTTATTGTTGAATGTGCAATGGAATGTGGCGGCGGGTAACGTTAAGCTGTTTATCAATCAAGACACACTCAATGATTATTATCGAGAGCAGGGTATGACGGCGCTAGAAAAAGCGCGCGCCTTATTGGATGAAGCTAATCTGCCCTATC
>JAGVFD010000016.1 GCA_020057805.1 Sideroxydans sp.
CAAAAAGTTCGCAATCAACCAGACGGTAATTTCCAATGCGCTGCGCTGCATCACGCAGCGCAGCAATCTCGGCATGGGCAGAGGGATCGTGACGTGAAATGGGCGCATTAAAACCGCGCCCGATAATTTCCCCATCCTTTACCACCACCGCCCCTACAGGCACTTCACCCACCTGCGCGGCTTGCGCCGCCAAGCGTAATGCCTCACGCATATAAAATTCATCCGCTTGATGAGCGGTATCCAATGCGGAGGGGGTAGGTTGAAAATTCATCCGCGCATTGTAAGTGAATTATTCATACAGACCTTGCGTTGAAATGACATAACACTGACCTCCCCCAATCAATTCCAGCTTGGCATTTTCAGCGTTTATTCAAATACTAATTTTATTGGGCAACGTTAAAATTGCTTTGTTTTGACGAACTGTCCGTAGCGACTACAATAAGCGCAATAATTCAAAGGCATAAATCATGAACACATTAGTTTTGAACCAAGTTCCCAAAGGCGAAGACCTGACACGTGCCGTTTTGGAAATGGAAGAACATGATTTGCGGCTACACGATAAAGCGCAGATTCAGCGTGGGCTTGATGCTTCCAATGACCCAAACGCACCCAGGACACTACACGCCGATTTCATGACCGAACTGAAAGCCGAACTCATGAGTAGGATAGATGCGCGATAGTTACCGGATAGAGTGGCTGGAGCCAGGCAAGCAAGACCTACGCGACATCGTTTTTTACCTGATAGACAAAGCACCGCTCGTCGCCATCGGAATACAGGAAGAATTCGACAGCCAACTGTCAGTGCTTGAACAGTTTCCGCACATCAGCCAAGAGAATGCCTATTTCGACGGCGTTTTAGACTTCAAGATAAAGGGATTACCCTACGTTGTAGTCTATAAAGTTTCCCCGGCAAGACGCACCGTTGAAATACTGGCTGTGCTGCATGAGCGGAAAAATCGGGCTGATTCCAAAAACTACCCGTTCTAAAGTCCACACTAACGCAGCGATGGCATTACCCGTTGCATCGCGTCGCGGGCATAGCGTAAATCTTGCGGCTAGTTATTGCGAGACAGCTCATTCAGACTGTCGAACTCGCTCTGTAATCTTCAGCCGACAGCACTGTGTCATACAGCCCTACATTTTCATCTTGGTGTTTAGAGATACCCGTGTATTCCAAGCTGGCATCTTCATAGCGTTTGAATTTGTACACCGCATCATTCATCAAGCCACTGTTGAACACCCCCAAACTCACCAATAGCTCAAAATCTTTTTGCGTCAGTCCCGTCACTTTTTTGAACAGCCCCGGTTCAAGTTGCACGATGACATCTTTCAAACAACGCTCGCGGTAATCCGTTAAATACATAAACACCGGAATGCGCGTGGCGAATTTAATTAGCTTTTCCTGAATTTCTTTGCGCTTGGATTTGTATTCTTTTTCTTCTTCGGTCAGCTGCTTCTTTTCCTTCTTGGTCAAATCGCGCTCATTCGCTTCTTGCTTGGCTTTTTTCACCGAGTCCGATTTATTGATGATGGTTTCAATGTCCTGATTCAAGGTGCGAAAGCCTTCGATGTTCATCAGCGCCTGCATTGCATCGGCATTACGCATCAGCTTTTCCAGCGTGCCATTGTCCACATTCACCAGCAACGCACTTTCCCAACGCCGCGCCAGCAAAGTCGCCGTGGTGCCGCTCATCGCCATATCCAAAATACCAGCGGCATCAATCTCTTTCATCGAGCTGCCGTCATACGCCAGCACGGGTAGAAAGTGAATAAACTCGGCAACTTTAGCTTCGGGGTTACTCTCATCCACATTTAAGCGGCAACTGTAATCGGCGATTTGGCGCAAGGCACGGTCGGGCGCAAAGTCAAACACATAGCATTCGTTTTTGACGATCAATTCATTGTTGGGATCATTCGTATCATGCCCGCGCAACACCCAAGGCGTTTGCACCCGAAATGCCGCTTGAAAATATGTTTCGGGACTGGAGGCATTGCGTAACATCAAAATGCCCGTCCACGGAGCAACCGACACGCCAGTGGTCAGCTTGCCGCAAGACAAAGTGATGGTTTTGGTTTGCAGCGGATTGCCCATCGCGCGCTTAACAGGTGGCAACGCTTCCGTGCCTATGCCCGCGTCACTGCCCGCCGCCACCACAATTTTGTAATCCTGATAAAAACGATTTTGCTTTTGCTGGATTAAATTGTTCATCGCGTGACAAGCAGCTACGGTAGGCAAAAACCAAAACGTATGAGACAACACATTCAACAGCCGCACATCCGAAAACGGCATCGGCGGTTTTTCTGCGCCCAGTTTCAAATTATCAATTGTGGTTTCGGCAAACGCACCTCGAATTAAATCCAGCCATTTTTGTACTTCATTTTCGTAGGTGAATTTCGCCAGCAATCCTTCACCATTAGCGGCAAAAAATACGTTCAAATCGAACTCATTGAATTCGCCTTTTATGGCCACGTCGCGAATTGCATCGGGTAATTTGTAAGTGAGCATCACCATGCGTGGCAAAGCAGCGTAGGGATTGGGGGATTGCTCCTCCCCCTTCAAGGGGGAGGTTAGGTGGGGGATGGGGAATACATCGCTAGAATCTAAACTCATCCCCACCCCAGCCCTCCCCTTGAAAGGGAGGGAGTTATCTTTTATCCCTGCATCAGAAATGTCAGGCTGCTTGCCGACCCAAGCCGCTTTGGCTTTTTGCTCGTCGGAATACGTCCAGTTGTAAATTTGCTCCTCGATAAACTCGCCGGATGAAATCGCGCGAAACGGCGTGCCCGACAAATACAAATAGGCGCGGGTGGTGATCGGCATATTCCCTTCTTCAAAATAAGCCATCGCCTCACCTTCCGCCGCGATCAACTCCCGCTTATCTTCCGCTTCAAACAATTCTTTCGCCGTGTCGCGCCATGCACCGTAATGGTATTCATCAAACACCACACAATCCCAATTCGTCGCGTGTACCCATTCGTTTTGCGCCTTGATGCCGCCCACGGCATTTTTGCCCAGATAATCTTGAAACGAGCCAAAGCACACCAGCGGCTTCGCACTGTCTATCTTCGTTGCTTGCAAGCCATCCCGCGCTACAAATTGCCAACCCACAAAATCCAAATGATTGGCTAAATCCTCTTCCCACGCATTTTGCACGGCAGGCTTAAAGGTCAAAATCAGCACCTTCTTCCAGCCCATTTTCTTCGCTAATTGATAGGTGGCGAACGTCTTGCCAAAACGCATTTTTGCGTTCCACAAAAAGTGCGGTGTTTTATCGGGATTCTCCGCGCTAAAGCTGGCGAAGTATTCCATCGCTTTTTCTACCGCTGCCTGTTGCTCTGGGCGCATGGCAAAATTCAGCGTGCGCTTGTCGTCATTCACCTTGCCTGTTTTGACTTCTACAATCGCCGCTTGCACCGCCGCCAAATTGCATTGAAACCATTCGCCATTGACGCGCTGAATCTGCTTGCGCACCAACACACGATGCACCTCGTGGTCGGTGAAAAAACTGCCATCCTCGCGTAGTGCAATTTCGTCCAACTCGATTTTGTAAGACTGGCTTGGAAGGTTGACGGGATATTGCTCCGCCACCCGCGCTTGTGCTGTTTTAGTGGTGTAACCGACTTTCAGGCAACCCACAAAACGTGAATCTGAATAGGCATAGATTTTGGGCGGATTGAGCGGCGGGAAAAAATTACTCATCTGACAATTCCATCGGACGAATCATGGATTCGATTAATTTGGCCTCGCGCACGGGATTGTGCTTTTGCCTCGTTTTCATGATATTTTCGAGTCAATGAATTTCCACTCCTCCTCACTAATTCCCCATCTTTTTAAAAGCATCTGGTCAGTATATTGACCTTCATACTTCCCCAAATCTGGAACAAAGAAAAATTTTTGTTTAGTGACGTGTTGAGAAACTACGGTTTGAAGCAATAGAAAGCGAACAGTTTTCGTAAGTAGGTATGACTTGAAAGACACAACTTCCTCTTTTGTAGAAAAAGCGCAGGCAACTAACCAAGACTCGGTGCAACATTCACCAGGCTTTGCAATAACTGTGTTGCCGTCATAATAAAATCCGATTGGCTTTGAAAAATCTGTTTGACCCGCAATTGGCGCTGGTGGAATTAGTAGCTTCCATTTCTCAAGAAAGCCATTCTCGTTATTTATATCAGCTTCCTTGGCATACTTTAGCCCGATTCTCTGTGTGAACCAGCAAGGTATGCCTTTATTTTGGGCGCTATAGTTTGTTGCCAACCCAAATGGTTTTCTCGATGAAATGGTGTCACTCAATCGCCTAATACCATCACCTTCATTTTTGTGGACTTTATGTATGATTGGTACTGCCTGACTTTGCCTTATGAAAATTGAAAATTCATTAAGCGCTCTCAAAGAAGTGTTTCGATTTGCTTTATGTTCATTAGTTACTTCACAAAGTCCTTTATTGTCTCTGTCCCATAGAAAATAACAAATCCCACCTGCGACATCGACTCCTGGAAATATCTCATTTGAATTTTCGAAATCGACAAGTTTTCTAATGCTCTTGTCATTCAGCATTTCGTTTCTAAATTCATCTAAACCTTTGCCCCCAGCAAACCATCGTGCAGGGGTAATCATTGTTAAGAATCTCGGATTTAGCTTTTTAGCTTGGGTAACAAACTTGTGATAAATGGGGCTAGCACTTTTACCATGACCACCGTCACTCAACTGATACGGCGGATTCCCAACAATGACGTCGAATTTCATTTTTGTTCCAAATAATTTTTGCGGTTGTTCGGTGTGGATAAACTGGTAGGCATGGGTTTCCAGTGCATCGTCGCGCGCATACACTTCTTCGCTGGCCCCACAAAAGCTGCACTTACCGTTGCGCCAAGTGTGCTGAATGCGCTCAAATAAAATGTTGCCCTGTGCATCCTCAAATTCAGAACAAATCGAGTGCGCGCTATGGGCGGTTTTGGAGCAATACACGCTGCGCCGCGCCAACAAGCTGGTGAGTTCGGTGATGGCGATGCCATAAAGTTGATGCTTAAAAATATGGTTGAGGCGGGTTTGTTGATCGGGGATTTTTTCCGCCAGCCCTGCATTCAACCGCTTGGCAATTTCACGCAAAAATACGCCCGATTTCGTGACGGGGTCTAAAAATTTTGCCTCTTTGTTTTGCCATAATTCCGCCGGCAACCCGTCCAGCATTTGATTCACCAACGCGGGCGGCGTGAACACTTCGTCGTTTGATAGATTCGCCAAACAGGTAAGAACATCGGGGTTGTAGTTGTGCTTGAATGATTCAGCCATTGCCCACTTCCAAGAAGTGAATCAGTGGGTAATCTTTGACGGGTTCGGGGATGTAAGCCGCTTCGTCTAAATCTGAAAACAGCGGCAGTTCGCGGTGGCTGGATTGCTCCACCAGATGCGCGAATACAAAATCGCGCCGTTTGAGCAAACTGCCGTTGACCGCCGACCATTCCGCAAACACGATGGGGTGCGCGGCAGCTTCACTGTCCCCCACCGTTTTCAGCGTGAGCGCGTCACCGTGCAAAATGTTTTGGCACAGGATGTAGCGCACTGCGTCGCTGCATTTTTGCTGAACTTGCTGTTTGAATAGCGCGAGGTATTGCGTGTTGAAAACGTCTAGTAATCGCGCTTGGCAGGCTGCTACGTTGTCGGCAAGGATGTCGATTCCGTAGAGGGATGAAACGGCCAACACGGCGTAACGTTCCCACTCCACTTGTGACTTGGCGTAACGCGCTGAAACCACCGCCAGCTTGCGATTCAGAATCTCTACTAGGAAATTTCCTGTACCGCAGGCCGGCTCTAAAAATCGAGATTCAATGCGCTCGGTTTCCTGCTTAACCAAGTCCAGCATGGCGTTCACTTCACGCGCATGGGTGTACACCTCGCCGTGGTCTGCTACGCGCTGCTTGGAAATAACTTGCTTCTCTGACATTTGGAAGTTACGTGAAAAACGTAACTAATAGTCTAACTCAAGACTTAACTATTTTTCATGTTACGTAACTATTTGGGGGCGCAAGTAACGTTGGGAAATGGGAAATGAAAAAATTAACTTTGCAGAGAGATTGGTTTCCGCACTAAAAGCCAATGGCTATAAGCCGGAAGCTGCGGTGCTAGAAAGGGAGTTTAACTTGAGGCATTTTGGAAAGCCTATGACCTTACATGGCGTTCGTAAGTGGCTTATTGGGGAATCCATTCCACCCTATCCAAAAATTATCACATTGGCGAAGTGGTTGAAGGTGGCGCCAGAAGAATTAACCTTCGGTTTGAAAATCAAGCAGCAGATTCAAGAAAAACAGGCAAGCTGGGATGAGGGGATTGGCTATCAGGAACGCGAGATATTTGAGGCTTTTCTGGCCTTATCAACACCCCATCGCAAAACGGTGCGGGAAGTGATTCAAGCGTTGACTAAAGCGCAGTCGTTTGATGCAAAGCGTTAAGGTACGGTCTACTTAAGGTTACCTCGAAATAATCCAAATTCCGCCATGCCGGCCCTTCGACAGACTCAGAATAAGCTGACCTGCGTTCAGTCCGGTAACCAGTTCAGAAAAAATAGCTCCTTGCGCAGCAAGGGAAAAGCCCCTTTTAATAAAACCGCTGGATTCCCGCTTTCACCCGCAAGGGGTGCGCCGTGGTTGTACGTGGCTAAAGCCCCAACAACACACGCAGCGCGGGAATGACGGCTTTATCCGCCGCACCACCTCAAACGATGCGCCACACGCCCCCTAGGTTTTAACTTGCCATGCGGCGCAATTTTGACAACAATGCAGGCACATCACTGGAGCCCTTAATGCCAAATAAAGCAGTTGCCAATTTCACCCTTGCCGCCACGGGCGGTGTTGCCTTCACTCTCCTTCCCATTCACAGTAAGTCTTTAGTGATTTTCTTTTATCCCAAGGACAACACGCCGGGTTGCACCACCGAGGTGCAGCAATTCCGCGATGCGTATGCACAATTTCAAGCGGCAGGGTGTGAGGTGGTGGGGCTTTCACGTGACAGCATTAAGTCGCATGAAAATTTCAAATCTAAATTTACGCTGCCGTTTGCGTTGCTGTCTGATGCAGACGAAACGGTGTGCACGTTGTTTGGTGTGATGAAGCAAAAGAAGTTGTACGGTAAAGATGTACGGGGTATCGAACGCAGCACGTTTGTGCTGGATCAAAAAGGCACTATCCGCAAGGAATGGCGTGGCCTCAAGGCGGACGGTCATGCTCAAGAAGTTCTCGCCTTTGTTCAAACTCTTTAGGAGACACCATGAACGCGCTCAAAGCAGCAAGCACTAAAGACACCAAGCTTTTTGTGTTGGATACCAATGTGCTGATGCACGACCCTACCAGCTTGTTCCGTTTTGAAGAGCATGATGTGTATCTGCCGATGTTTGTGTTGGAAGAATTAGACAACAACAAAAAGGGCATGACTGAAGTGGCACGCAATGCACGTCAGGCCAGCCGCTTCCTCGATAATTTGGTGAATGATAGCCAAGACAACATCGACAACGGTGTGCCGCTGAATGCCTTGGGCAATAAAAATGCGACGGGCCGTTTATATCTGCAAACGGAATTTATCCGCACGCCCTTGCCCGATACGCTCGCCAACGGCAAAGCGGACAACGCCATCTTGGGTGTGGTGAGCCATCTGCACACCCTGCATTCCAAACGCGAAGTTGCACTGGTCAGCAAAGACATCAACATGCGTATCAAAGCGCGTGCGTTGGGCTTGTCGGCGCAGGACTATTTCAACGACAAGGTATTGGAAGATACCGATTTGTTGTACAGCGGAATGCGCGAGTTGAATGCGGATTTCTGGGAGAAAAATGGCAAGGACATGACGTCTGGCGTGGTGGACACGCACACCTTCTACAACATAAAAGGCCCAGCCTGCCGCGACTTGTTGGTGAATGAATTTGTGTATCAAGACGCGGCATCTGAAAAACCGTTCTACGCCGTGGTGACCTCGCAAGATGACAGCAGTGCCACGTTGCGTACGCTCACCGACTACACCCACACCAAGAACGCTATCTGGGGCATCACCGCACGCAACCGCGAACAGAACTTCGTACTCAATTTGCTGATGAATCCCGAAATTGATTTCGTGACTTTGTTAGGCCAAGCAGGAACGGGTAAAACGCTGCTCACCTTGGCTGCGGGCTTGATGCAGACCTTGGAACACAAGCTGTATTCTGAAATTATTATGACCCGCGTCACCGTGCCCGTGGGAGAAGACATTGGCTTCTTGCCGGGTACGGAAGAAGAAAAAATGTCACCGTGGATGGGTGCCTTGGACGACAACCTCGACGTGTTGAATCAAACCAATGAAGAGGGCGGCGAATGGGGGCGGGCAGCAACGCGCGATTTAATTCGCTCACGCATCAAGATTAAATCGCTCAATTTCATGCGCGGGCGCACCTTCCTCAATAAGTACCTCATCATCGACGAGGCGCAAAACTTAACGCCCAAACAGATGAAGACCCTCATCACCCGCGCTGGCCCCGGCACCAAGGTGGTGTGCATGGGCAACATCGCGCAGATTGATACGCCCTACCTCACCGAAGGCA
>JAGVFD010000133.1 GCA_020057805.1 Sideroxydans sp.
AAAAAGTTAAGTCTGCTTGCGTGTGTACAAATAGCCGCCCAGCCAAGCGTAAGGCAGGGTCAAGATAATGAGCGACAGCGGATACCACAGATGACCCAAGTCCCACATGGCGATCGCGCCCAGGGTGGACAACACCACGCCGATGCCACCCAAAATCAGGGCGTGCCGCATCGGATTGGCAGGGGCAAGCCGCGCTGTGATGTAACAGCCCAAGATCGAAAAGATCGCGCGGTAAGCGGATGCCCACAGTAGCCCCGCATCGGTCAACGGTTCGCCGTGCTTGGGCATCCAGCCCATGGATTCAAACAGAACATCCATGCCGGTGTGGGTGACGAAAATAAAAAACAATCCTGCCAATACCGCCAAAACACTGCGCTTCATGTTGTTCGTCCTTTGAGCTTATTGACGTTCGGCGACGGTCTTTAAGTTGGCAAGGCTGGCCTCAAAGTCTTTGCCGATCATCTTGTCCATGCTGATGAACACGCTAAACAGCTTGGAGATGAAAGGAGAAGGGCCATACATTGCCCACGTGACAAGGGTGCTGTTGCCCTGTGGCTGTAGCGTAATGTCCGCCATGTTGTGCGCCTCGAACGGAGTGATGAAATCGAGTTGGATGACGACCTTGGAGGTGGTGACGGATTCGGCGATGGTCATGCGGCCATGGCCGACCTTCTTGTTGCCTTCCCATTCATAGGTTGCACCTTGGCCGACGCTGTTTGTGCTGTAGGTCTTCTTCATCTGCGAGTCCATTCTTTCCCACGTTGACCATGCGGCCCAGTTGCGCAGGTCATTGATGTGGGGGAAGAGCTTATCCGGTGTGGCTTGGATCAGTGCACTGCGCTCCACTCGGAAAACATCCGGTTTGAACGCCGCGTAAATGAGGATCGCGGCGATGACGACAACGACAGCGATGAGAATGATTTTGAGCATGGCGAGCTTCCTTGTCGATTTGTAAAAATGAAATTATTGGTGCGGAGAAAGCGCCGCCGAGGGGGTTGATTGACGTACCCGCGCGTGTGTTTATCCGGTCGTCAAATTATGACAACCGACTATTTCTGTCAAGTAATTTTGAAGTCAAAATCAAGGACATTCAAGCCGCCAACAAACAGGCTGTGCCGATCCTCATTTGTTCAATTTTCAATGCAGCGTTTGACGGCTGCTGCCGAGATGTCTTGCCGCTTGTGTGATGTTGCCATGACTGTTCTTAAGAGCAAGATCGATAGCGGCGCGGGAAAGTTGTTTGAGGTTCTGCGGTTCACTATTGCTAACAGTGGGCGGGGTAGAAACGCAACTGGCGATATTGGCATCGTTCAGTTACCCATCAAATCAGTTGCAGTCGCGGCGCCAGGTAATATCTGGCAGAGCTTTCGACCACTTTACTCAGGAAACCATGTGTTCAACGCGGTAGCAATGGGCTCATTCTCTTCGTGGTAGCATTCCGCTCCGTTGTCCAAGAGAGCGTAAATGGCCGCAAAGGAAGCCCAAGCCCGCATCAAACTCAACAAGCTTCTTGAAGAAGCAGGTTGGCGTTTTTTCGATGATGGCAAAGGCAAAGCGAACATCGCACTTGAGCCGAACGTAAAGATCACCACCGCGCAAATTGATGAGTTTGGCGACAACTTCGATGATGTCACCAATGGCTTCATTGATTTCTTGTTGCTGGATGCTCAGGGTTTCCCCTTGGTCGTACTCGAAGCCAAAGCCGAAAATAAAAATCCGTTGATTGGCAAAGAGCAAGCGCGCAAATACGCCAAGTCGCAAAACTGCCGCTTCGTCATTCTCTCCAATGGCAACCTGCATTACTTCTGGGATTTACAGCACGGCAATCCCTACGTCATTTCGCACTTCCCCAAACCAGATTCCATCGCGGGCTACAGCCGCTTCCAGCCCAATCCGCATAAGTTGACCGATGAGCCCGTCGGGCTGGATTACATCGCCCTGACGCAGTTGCCCAATTACGCCAACCAAGCGGGGTGGCAGAATGCAGCCGAGCGTCCTGCCTTCATCGAAAAGACCCGCCTGCGCTTTATGCGTGAATACCAGCGGCGCGCCGTGGTGTCCGTACAACATGCCGTGCAAGAAGGGCGCAGTCGCTTCCTGTTAGAGATGGCGACGGGTACGGGCAAAACACTTACTGCCGCCGCCATCATCAAATTATTTTTGCGCACGGGCAATGCCAGCCGCGTGTTGTTTCTGGTGGATAGGCTGGAACTGGAAGACCAAGCCAACAAGGCATTCAACCTGCTGCTCAAGAATGATTGCACCTCGGTCATCTACAAAGAGCGACGCGATGAATGGCGCAAGGCCGAGATCGTCGTTACCACCGTGCAATCGCTGTTGTTCAACGGCAAATATCACCAACAATTTTCGCCCACCGATTTCGATTTGGTTATCTCGGACGAAGCACACCGTTCCATCGGCGGCAATGCCCGCGCCGTGTTCGAATACTTCGTCGGCTACAAATTGGGCCTCACAGCCACACCTAAAGATTATTTGAAACGGTTCAACGAAAAGAACCCCACCACGCGCGACCCGCGCGAGCAAGAGCGCCGTTTGTTGTTGGATACCTACCGCACTTTCGGCTGCGAATCGGGTGAGCCAACCTTCCGCTACACCTTGCTCGATGGCGTGCGCGAAGGTTTTCTTATTAACCCGCTAGTGGTTGATGCGCGCACTGACATCACCACACAACTGCTCTCCGACCAAGGCTATGCCGTTGTGACGACCAGCGACGATGGCAACGAAGACAAGCAGATATTCAAGCAAAAGGATTTCGAGAAAAAGTTCTTTTCCGAAGCCACCAATCATCTGCTGTGCAGCACCTTTCTCAAGCATGCGCTACGTGATCCCATCAGCGGCGAGATCGGCAAATCTATCGTGTTCGCCGTCAGTCAAAACCACGCCAGCAAAATCACCCAGATGCTGAATGAACTGGCCGACCAGATGTTCCCCGGTAAATATCAATCCGACTTTGCCTTGCAAGTCACCTCGCTGATTCCCGATGCGCAGCAATCCACCATCAATTTCACCAACAACAACTTGCTCGGTTCAGCCAATTTTCTGGATAGCTACAAAACCAGCAAAGTGCGTATCTGTGTGACCGTTGGCATGATGACCACCGGCTACGATTGCCCCGACATTTTGAACCTCGCGCTGATGCGCCCGATATTTTCGCCCTCGGAATTTGTGCAGATCAAAGGTCGCGGAACACGCAAGCACAACTTCCTGCAACAGCTTTTTGATGCGGACATCAAGGCAGGCGTTACCGCACCGGATAAAACCCAATACAAACTCTTCGACTTCTTTGCCAACTGCGAATACTTCGAAGAGAAATTCGATTACGACGAAGTGCTGCACTTGCCGCAAGTGGGCACGGGTGGCGGTGATGATCTACCTGTGCCGCCACCCAACGAATACAGCAACACAGGCGATGACACCTTGAAGCAGTTGGTCGAACAACAGGTCGGCGCGGAAGGCAT
>JAGVFD010000203.1 GCA_020057805.1 Sideroxydans sp.
AGGTATCGGAGGTTGACACCTTTAGCTGACTTTAATTTAGTCTCGATGTTGTCGCCGTGAATATAAACTGACATTACTCCCCCATGAGACTAATTAAATCGCACTAATTTAAGCCGCTTCCAACTTCACCACCGCATCTTGCTTCATCAGCAGAGTAATCAGCGTCGCCAGTTGGTCGCGCATTTCACGACGGTCAACAATCATGTCTATCGCGCCGTGTTCCAACAGAAACTCGGCACGTTGAAAGCCGTCTGGCAGTGTTTCACGCACGGTCTGCTGAATCACGCGTGCGCCTGCGAAGCCAATCAATGCGCCGGGTTCGGCGATGACGACGTCGCCCAAAAAAGCGAAGCTGGCGGAGACGCCGCCCATGGTGGGGTCGGTCAATACGGAGATGAAAGGTAGTTTAGCTTCGCTCAATTGGGTGAGCGCGGCGCTGGTTTTAGCCATTTGCATCAAAGACAATAAGCCTTCTTGCATACGTGCGCCGCCGCTGGCAGCGAAGCAGATGAAGGGGCATTTTTGTTCTACCGCGTTTTGTACGCCGCGCACAAAACGTTCACCTGCTACCGAGCCCATTGAGCCGCCCATGAAGGTGAATTCAAATACCGCCACAACCACAGGGGCGGCATGAATGCTGCCTTGTACGACGATGACGGAATCATCTTCACCTGTATTGCGTTTAGCTTCGACTAAACGGTCGCTGTATTTTTTTTGATCTTTGAATTTCAGCGTATCTACTGGCAACACTTCAGAGCCAATTTCAAATTGGCCTTCGCTGTCTAACAGCCAGTCCAAACGAGTACGCGCGGTGATGCGGTGGTGATAGTTACACTTGGGGCAGACGCTGTGATTTTTCTCCAGATCGGAGTGATACAGCACGGTCTGGCAGGAAGGGCATTTGTGCCACAAGCCATCCGGCACGCTCTTTTTGGATTCTTCGCTGCCTCTGCGTTTAATTTTCGGTGGCAATAATTTTTGAAACCAACCCATGATGTTCTCCTTCTAGTTATCTATTGCTTGACGTAATTCGCTCACCAATTTGCTCACATTGGCGACGACATTTTGCTCATTAGAAGTCTCTACTTCTTGCACGATACGACTGCCCACTACTACGCCATCGCATAACTTCGCAACAGCTTTAGCGGTCGCCGCATCGCGGATGCCAAAGCCTACGCCAATGGGCAGTTGGATGTGTTTGCGTAGTTGCGGCATTTTTTCTTCGATGGCCGACAAATCAATGCTGCCCGACCCTGTTACGCCTTTAAGCGAAACGTAATACACATAGCCACGCGCCAACTTGGCGACTTGTTTGATGCGCGCTTCGTTGGTGGTGGGCGCGAGCAAAAAGATAGGCGCGATGTGGTGACGTTGCAGATGTTCGAACGCGTCGTGACTTTCTTCCGGAGGGAAATCCACCGTTAGCACGCCATCCACACCGACTTCTTCACAACGTTGTGCGAATTCGCTCCAGCCCATCGCTTCAATCGGATTGCCGTAGCCCATCAGCACCACGGGTGTGCGCGTATTTTGTTGGCGAAATTCAGCCACCATGTTCAACACACCGCGCAATGTCATGCCTTGTTTGAGTGCACGCTCAGAGGCGCGCTGAATCACGGGGCCGTCTGCCATGGGGTCAGAAAAAGGCACGCCCAACTCAATCACATCCGCCCCTGCCGTCACCAAACCGTGCATCAAGGGGACGGTCATTTTCTGTGCGGGATCTCCTGCGGTAATGAACGGAATTAGCGCCTTACGCTGTTGCTGTTTGAGCGCATCAAAGGTGATTTGCAGGCGGCTCATAAGGTGATGCCTTTCAGCTTTGCGACGGTGTTCATGTCTTTGTCGCCCCGACCGGACAGGTTCACCAGCAAGACTTTTTCTTTTGCCAGCGTAGGCGCAATTTTGATGGCGTGTGCCAAAGCATGGCTCGATTCCAGCGCGGGGATGATGCCTTCAAAACGGCACAGCGCATCAAATGCGGCGATGGCTTCATCATCATTGATGGCCACGTATTGCGCACGGCCGATTTCTTTTAACAGGCAATGTTCAGGGCCTACGCCGGGGTAATCCAAGCCTGCCGAAATAGAATGCGTCTCAATAATTTGGCCGTTTTCATCCTGCATTAAATTCACTCGGTTGCCGTGCAGCACGCCCACTTTGGCATTCGCGGTAAGCGGGGCGGCATGTTTGCCACTGGCGATGCCGTAACCGCCCGCTTCCACGCCAATGATTTGCACCTCGGGAATTTCAATATAGGGATTGAACAAACCAATCGCATTTGAACCCCCGCCTACACACGCAATCACTGCATCAGGCTGACGACCGATCATCTCTGGCATCTGTACCTTGGCCTCATTGCCGATGACGCACTGGAAGTCGCGCACCATCATTGGGTACGGGTGCGGGCCTGCGGCGGTGCCAAAAATGTAGAAGGTGGATTCGACGTTGGTGACCCAGTCACGAATAGCTTCGTTGCAAGCATCTTTCAATGTCTTGGAACCGCTTTCAACAGGCACGACGGTCGCGCCCAACAACTTCATGCGAAAAACATTCGGCGCTTGACGCACGATGTCTTCCGCGCCCATATACACAATGCACTCCATGCCAAAACGGGCGGCCACAGTGGCCGTCGCCACGCCGTGCATACCTGCGCCCGTTTCTGCAATCACGCGCTTCTTGCCCATGCGCTTTGCCAACAAGGCCTGCCCCATCGCGCTGTTAATTTTGTGCGCGCCGGTGTGATTTAAGTCTTCGCGCTTTAGATAAATCTGCGCGCCGCCCAAGTGTTCGGACAGCCGTTTAGCGTGATAAATCGGGCTAGGACGTCCTACGTAATGTTTAAGCTCATACGCCAACTCCGCCTTGAATTCGGCATCGTCTTTGAAGCGCAGGTACTGCGCAGTCAGCTCTTCCACGGCCGGAACGAGCGTCTCAGCCATGTAGCTGCCGCCGAACTGGCCAAAGTGGCCGCTGATATCAGGAAAGTTGTATGTCAATTTGCTTAACCTCTTGAATAAATGCCGCGATCTTGGCCGCATCCTTAATGCCTTTTGCGATCTCTACGCCGCTGGATACATCCACCGCATAAGGACGCACTTGTTTGATGGCTGCCGCCACATTGCCGGCGTGTAAACCACCCGACAAGATCACCGGCAAGGCTAAATTTTGCGGAATCAGCGCCCAATCAAAGGACTCCCCTGTGCCGCCTTGCGTGCCTTCCACAAAGGCATCCAACAACAAGCCTTGCGCACTGGAAAATTCAGCCGCGCATTCTACCAAATCCACTCCTGCTTTGACGCGGATTGCCTTGAGATAGGGTTTGCCGAACTGCGCGCAGAACACCGAGGGTTCATCGCCGTGAAACTGCAACACATCTAACGCCACATTGGCCAACACTTCACGCACCTCATCCACCGTGGGATTCACGAACAGCCCCACTACGCTAACGAAGGGTGGCACCTGGCTCACCAAGCGCACAGCCTGCTGGAGGCTGACGTGGCGTGGGCTCTTTGCGTAAAACACCAGCCCAATCGCATCTGCGCCACAGCTTGCTACAGCGTGCAAGTCTTGTTCACGGGTGATGCCGCAAATTTTGATTCGAGTCATGGATTATTGAGTGGCAGAAAGAGGCGGCATTGTACCTTGACCTTGCGGCAAGCCCCACTTTGCGTCGTAGCTAATGTGGCGTAAATACAAGCCATCCGGCATAAAGGTGGGCGCAGCGAATTTGCGATTTTTTCCGCGTAGTAATTCGTCTATCCATGCGGGCGGATACTTGCCTTTCCCGACATAAATCAAACACCCCATGATATTTCGCACCATGTGATGCAAAAAAGCATTCGCTTTTAGATTAATCAGAATGGTTTCACCCTGCTGCTGAATATCAAGCTGGAGCAAGGTTTTAACGGGCGTTTTGGCCTGACATTCCGCTGCCCGAAACGCGCTGAAATCATGTTCGCCCATCAGATATTGCGCCGCCTCGCGCATCGCATCAATGTTCAATGGCAGATGAAACCAGCCCACTTTGCCTTGGTG
>JAGVFD010000019.1 GCA_020057805.1 Sideroxydans sp.
AACAAAACAAAATACCAATACGACACCATTCGAGGGCCTGTGAAACTCATAGCTGCAAACCAATTTTTAACAACTCGTCGATATTCAGGGATGCTTCCGTACTGGCCTAGAGTGAACGCTGGCAATGGGAAAGAGCAATTTGAGGAGGTGATGAGCAGTGACCTCAAGCAGGCGAGAAGCATGATGTTGCCGATGGGGGAGGGGCCATACTGGCAGGGGAAAGGATTGCAGCGTATCACCCAGCTTATGTCTGTTGTTGAGCAACAGGGAAACCTCGAAGGACGAGATAAATTATTAAAGCTGGCCAAAGCACGTTTCGAGCAATGGTTCAGAGGGGATAGTCGTCGTACCTATTTTCATTACGACAGGGGCTTAGGGACTGTAGTCGGCTATCCAGAGGAATACTTCAGTGTTAAGCAGATGAACGACCATCACTTTCACTATGGATATTGGATCAGAGCGGCTGCCGATATTGCCTTACGTGATCCTGAATGGGCGGCATCGGACAAATGGGGTGGGATGATAGATCTGCTAATAAAGGACATTGCAACGCAAGAGCGTGGCAGTAAGGACTTTGCATTCCTTCGTAACTTCGATATTTACGAAGGACACTCTTGGGCATCAGGACTCGCACTGGGCGATGCTGGCAATAATCAAGAATCGTCTTCAGAGGCGGTGAATGCGTGGGCTGGATTGATAATGTGGGGGGAAATCAAAGGCGACAAGCGCCTGCGCGACTTGGGCGTATGGCTCTACACATCTGAGATTGAGTCCATACAGCATTACTGGTTCGATATTCACAATATAGTCTTAGCGCCCGAGTACAAGAACGTAGAAGTCAGCATGCTGTTCGGCGGCAAGTATGCACACAACACGTGGTGGATTGACGAGCCGAGGCAAATTCATGGCATCAATCTACTACCCATGACTGCGGCTTCAATGTACTTAGCAAATTCGCCTGAATTCATATTGCGAAACTTACAGGCGATGGACGCTGAATCTGCCAAGTACACCAAGAAGGTTGATCCTACAGATATTTGGGCAGATATATTTTTGCAATATCTGGCGCTCGCTAAACCACGAGAGGCCTTAGCAAAATGGACCCGTTGGGGATCAGTAGAGTTTGGTGATACGCGCACTCACACATTGCATTGGCTGCACACCATGAATGAACGTGGCACGCCTGCACTCGACATCACGGCAAACACTCCTCTTTATGGTGTATTTAAGGCGGAAGATGGGACGCGTACATACTTGATGTACAACGCATCTGAAATCTCACAACAGGTTCAATTTAGTGACGGAATGCACATTATTGCATTGCCTAGGGCACTTACTGAGTCAAAAAACCCCTGAAAAACCAATTATTTAAACGAGGCTTAAAAAGTGCTTGCATTAGCAATTTAGTGCGATTAAAGTAAGTTATGAAAGCGCTTTCATAAGGTGATTTCATTTAGGCACCCATTAAATCCGAAAGGCAAACTTTGAAATTTATGTAGTGAATCGTCAAGGAGATGAAAATGCACACAATACCAAGCAGTTATAGAAATCCGTGGCAGATACAGATGAATTTTTTCAGTGCAGTTAAAACAATTGCTTTAAGTCTTATTTTAGCGGCTAGTCTTGCTGCTTGTGGCAGTGGGGGTAGTTCTTCTACTTCGACCGTTCCTTCCGCCCCAACCATTGGCACAGTTGTTCCAGGTAATGCTCAAGCAACGGTTAGCTTTAGTGCGCCGACAAGTAATGGTGGCAGTGCAATCACAGGCTACACTGTGACATCAAATCCTGCAGGCGGTGTGGATAGCAATGCGGGATCAACGGCATTGATACATACGATGACTGGCCTCATAAATGGCACCAGTTACACCTTTAAAGTGGTAGCTCACAATGCAGTTGGCACTAGCGCGGCTTCTGCCTCTTCAGCTGCAGTAACACCTTCCGCACCTGTCGCAGCGACCGTGCCGGGGGCGCCAACTGTGGGAGCTGCTGTCGCAGGAAGCGCTCAAGCAACTGTGAATTTCACCTCTCCTGCAAGCGATGGCGGTAGTGCCATCACTGGATATACAGTTACCTCTAACCCGGGCGGATTTACAGCAACGGGTGCAGCGAGTCCAATTATTGTGACTGGCTTGGCAAACGGTACAAGCTATACCTTTACTGTTGTTGCAACGAATGCAATTGGGAATAGCACAGCTTCGGCTGCGACAAATGCGGTGACGCCAACACTGTCGACAACCTTTGCAAGTAACTTTAATGTGAACGCGGGAACTACAACAGATGGTGGCACGTTGGGCGCTTACACATGGGCACCAAACGGTGGTGCACAATTTTCTGGTGGTGATGCAGCGGCGCTAACCAATTCAACCTATTGGTATGCCGGATATAACTTCACAGCCGTTCCTGGGGCGGGCGATGGTTTTGGCGCTTTCGTCGCAGCACCGGGGGTGGTAGCAGCGGGTGGCGTGGATAGCGGTATTGGTTTGGTTGTGACGAATGCAACAAGTTTGGTTATCCCTATTTCAGTGGCTCAGGAGATGTGGACCAGTAAAGCTGGTAATGTGGTATTGCATATTATTGCTCAAGGTAAAGCGAACAAATACAACGGAAACTGTACTGTTCTGATTGCGACAGACCTTACAATGACTGCGCAAGCGATGACAACTTACACCATTCCAATGAGCAACTTCACATTGGGGCAGGCATGTGGTCAAGCTGGGATTACCAGCGTTGCAACAGCGCTGGCAGACGGTATCGCGGAAATCCATGTTCAGGCTTTAACTGGAAATCTGAATACGACCGTTCAAACAGGCGGTTTTTATCCTAATGCAGTGACCTTGGGGGCGCCGATTGCTTTCCAAGTAAGTGCATCTCCTTTAGTACCTGGGCAGGTGGTTTCAACCGCTTCAAGCTGGGCATTAGGTGGGGGGAATGATTGGAATGGTGCAACTTCTTCATTGGTGACAACCCAACCAATTGGTGGTGGGCAAGCTAATGCTGCCATGGTGGTTGTGGCGCCCGCATCGCAATACTTTGGCACCACGTTCTTGACGCTTGTGAATCAGGAGTTCTGCACGGCAGCAAATCCCACGATATCTGTGGAAGTGTATGCACCTGTAGCAGCGAAGGTTCGTTTGAAACTGGAACAAGACGGCTCTACTCCCAACAACATCGAAATGGATGCAACGACGGTTGTGGGTTGGCAGACGCTTACTTATAACTGCCTCACAAGTTCCGGCAATGCCACAACTCCTCCTACTGCGCAATACGTTGAAGGTACGGTATACAACAAGGCATCTATACTGTTCAACTTCAATACGGCAGCAGCGAACCCAGGTGAAACTTGGTACTTTGATCACGTAACATATACACCGACTACGGCAGTAACTTATGTTCCACCTGCTCCAGCAGTTGATCCAACCGTTAAGCCAGCCACACCCACTGCTTTACCTGCCAATGTCATATCAATATTTGGTACGACCTATGGGGATATGGTTGGTGTAGGTGTCAATCCAAACTGGGGACAGTCAACCGTGGTAACTACGATAAATGTTGCTGGTGACAGTATTCTTAAATACGCCAATCTTAACTATCAAGGGATGGATCTATTTCCTGCGACGGGTATTGATGTTTCGGCAAAGACCAATCTGCATATTGATGTGTGGGCAGCATCAGCTACAGCATTCGATGTGTTCTTGATATCACCCGGACCATTAGAACAAGCAGTTACATTGAATCCGACACAAGCAGGATGGAATAGCTTTGACATACCGCTGAGTTCGTACACAGTTCCTAATAAAGCGGCGATATTCCAATTCAAATTTGTTGGAGCACCCGCAGGAAATACCGTGTATATCGATAACTTATATTTCTGGTAAGAGCGGTACGTAGTTCGAGTAAATCCTAAAACCTAGTATGATTTGGGAGCGACTGCTAAAGGCAGTCGCTCCTTTATTTTGTATCAGTACATCATCGAAGATGCAGGGAAAATATAGAACGGCAGGTGAATCTTGAAATCAGATAGCGAAATAGAGTCGGTCCCTTCTACGCTAGAAATGGTGGCGCGCGAAGCGGGGGTCTCACCGAGTACGGTTTCACGCATTTTGAATGGCACAGCTAAAGTCAGTGCCGAAAAAAAAGCCGCTGTCGAGAAGGCTATCATCAAACTCAATTTCAGCCCTAATCCGGTAGCGCAAGGATTGGCTAGGGGTAAATCGCAAACCATTGGAGTCATCACGCAGGCGATTGATA
The DNA here is from genome assembly GCA_020057805.1 of Sideroxydans sp. Taxonomy (GTDB): domain Bacteria; phylum Pseudomonadota; class Gammaproteobacteria; order Burkholderiales; family Gallionellaceae; genus Sideroxyarcus. The sequence goes on from JAGVFD010000019.1 coordinate 4,249, forward strand.
GCCCCTTTTATGGTGAGGGGTTGCGTGGTATTGAAGACAGACTTGAGGAGGTGGGCTATACCCCACTATTTGTGAGCGGCCATTGGCGACAAGCCGATGAAAAGGCTTGTATCAAACAACTTCTAGCAAGACGTGTGGATGGCATCATCGTGTTGACCAGTTGTCTGCCCGATTCGTTTTTTGTCGCACAATCAAAGCGTTTGCCAATGGTTATCACGGGGAGGAATCTGGTTGCACCTTCTCTATACTCCTTATCCTTTGATAGTTTCGAGGGGGGGCGCCTAGCCACCCAGCACCTGATAGATTTGGGACATCAAAGCATCGCATTCATTGCCGGCCCAAGCGATCATGCGGATGCTGTTGAGCGTCTACGCGGTTATCAATCAGCTCTGACTGCTTCAGGTTTGCCCATCCAGCCGGAATTAATCGTGCAAGGGGACTATCGAGAATCGCAAGGGGGGATGGCAGTACAGCAATTGTTGTTATCTAGGATTCCCTTCACCGCGATTTTTGCTAGTAACGACCAGTCTGCGTATGGAGCCGCGCTTGAGTTGTATCGTAAAGGGCTGCGGATTCCCGATGATATTTCATTGGTTGGCTTTGATGATCTACGAACTTCTAGTTTTACCATTCCGCCTCTTACGACCATTCGACACAGTATTTACGATATTGGTGAATCAGCGGCCAAGTCGATTGTCGATTTAGTCGAGGGGAGAATGCCTCACCATATTTCACCTGTACCCAGCTTGGTGGTGCGTGAATCAACACGACGTGCGCGAAACTAAAGTTAGACTAAATAAGGTTGACACAGTTATTTCTGAGTGATTTAATCGACCTCATGAAAGCGCTTTCAAGAAAAGTCATTTGGAAGAAATTACTCGCCAATATTTGCATCGGATGGCTGAGTGTGACGGCGTGCGGTGTTCGCGCAGAAAGCGTCACGATTACTGTCGCAGCCTTTCCTGCGTTGGATCAGATCGTCAAGGCAGCACTTCCAGAATTCTATAAGGTGCACCCAGAAATCAAGGTGCATGTGTTAAGCCGTGAATTCGCAGATCACCACACCGCTATGACAACTGCCATCGCAACAGGTAGCAATATGCCTGATGTGATGTTGCTGGAGTCAGGATATATGGGGCGGTTCGCCGATAGCGGTGCCCTAGAATTTTTGACGTCCTCTCCCTATAACGCCAGTCAATATCAAAATCAGTTTGTACCATTTACATTTCCTCAAGGGAGTTCCGCCGAGGGAAAGCTAATTGCAATGCCTACCGACATCGGTGTGGGCGCACTGTTTTATCGAAAAGATTTGCTAGATAGAGCTGGGCTGAAGGAAAGTGATCTGACGCAATCTTGGGAATCTTTTGTGCAAGCGGGTGTAGTCCTTAAGCAAAAGACGGGGGTATATCTTGTTGGTAATGCACGTGATTTGAAAGATATCGTGATTCGATCTAACTTGCAGCCGGGAGAGGGAATCTACTTTGACGTAAACGGCAAAGTGTTGGTTGAGTCCCCACGCTTTGTTCGAGCATTTAAATTAGCACGTATGGTGCGCGAGAATAAATTGGATGCGCGCACGATGGCTTGGTCGGCAGAATGGTCGGAGTCCTTTAAACGTGGCACCGTAGCCACTCAGATGATGGGGTCGTGGTTCGGTGGACATTTGGCGAATTGGTTGGCCCCGGAAACAAAAGGGCTGTGGAGAACGGCTGCATTACCTGATGGAGCGTATGCCTCTTGGGGTGGAACGTTCTATGCGATACCGAATAAGGCTGACCACAAGAAAGAAGCGTGGGAGTTGATCAAGTTCATGACATTGCAGCGTGATCGTCAATTGGATGCATTCAAAACTCAAGATTCATTTCCTGCATTGTTAGCAACATATCAAGATGCCTATTTCGATCAACCAGTACCCTTTTTGGGCGGTCAAAAGTCCAGATTGCTGTGGCGCGATCTAGCGGCTAAGACACCTGCGATTCCGCTCAATAAATTAGATCCCATCGCTGACGAGATCATCAATACCGAGATGGATAAGGTGCTGGCAGGAAAGAAAGAGATCGAGTTGGCATTAGCTGATGCGGCGATCATGTTGCAAAAACGAATTCGTCACAGCATGCGGCGCTAATGGCGCCATGAAAAAATTGGGAGGCACATGAAAACTGTGATTAGCCTACGTTGGGCGCCTTACTTCTTCCTCTCACCATTTCTGGTGCTGTTCCTTGTGTTCGGAATATTCCCGTTGTTGTTCTCTCTTGTGTTGGCTTTTCAAAGTTGGGATCCTGTAAAGGGGATGGACTCGATGCAATTCATCGGGCTCGAAAACTTTAATTTCCTTATTCAAGATGAGTGGTTCTGGAAGTCGCTATACAACACGCTATGGCTAGCCTTCGTCTCAGGCATTCCGCAACACTTAGTCGCAATCCCACTCGCCGCTTACATTCATCGTAGTTTGAATAGAACGCGCAATTTGGTGGTAGGCATATATTTCATTCCCTACATCACTTCAACGGTCGCAATGGCAATCTTGTTCTCTGCGCTTTTCTCGACTGACTACGGTGTAGTCAACAGCATGATCGCTTGGCTACGTCAGATGCCAGGTCTCGGACTCATATTGCCAAGCACCGCAATCGATTGGTTAGGGGAGCCTAGCAACATCAAGCCTGCTATCTCACTGATGGTCTTCTGGCGCTATGTGGGATTCAACACTGTGCTTTATCTTGCTGCGATGCAGGCTATCCCAAAAGAAACTTATGAGGCAGCGCGCTTGGATGGTGCAAGTACGATCCAGCAATTCTTCTACATCACGCTCCCTCTGCTTAAACCCATGATGTTCTTTTCGGTGACACTCTCTGTCATTGGTGGTTTGCAGCTGTTCGAGGAGCCTTTTGTGCTTACGGGTGGGCGCGGAGGTTCAGATCAAGCGGGCATGACCACAGCCATGTATATGTACCGCACGGCGTTCGAGTTCAATGATTTTGGTACGGCCAGCGCGATCTCATGGGCATTATTCTTTGTTGTTGCGATTCTGACTTGGGTGACGCACCGCTTGTTTAGTACTTCTGGAAGGAGTTAAGCGACATGGCGAACAATCATCAAAATTCAAGAATGTCGA
>JAGVFD010000102.1 GCA_020057805.1 Sideroxydans sp.
AGCCATTCAATCGACTGGGGCAAGAGGCTGGGGGCGAGGAAGGCACAGGCATCGGATTGGTCGTCGCCAAGCGACTCGTAGAATTAATGGGCGGCACGATTGGTGTCGAAAGCGAAGTCAGCGTGGGAAGTGTTTTCTGGTTCGAACTCGTCTCTGTCGCGGAACCTGTGCTCGCTATTGATGAGGTCGGGCTGCCTATCTTGAAGCGTGCACGCGCACCTGACAATGACAAGATTCACACCCTGCTTTATGTCGAAGACAATCCGGCCAATCTTAAATTGGTGGAGCAAATCATTTCGCGCCATCCCGACCTACGCTTACTCACTGCGGTGAATGGCACTACGGGTATCGAGATTGCGCGCAACGCCCAACCTGATGTGATTTTGATGGACATCAATCTGCCAGGCATCAGCGGTTTCGAGGCACTCAACATTCTGCAAGCTGATCACTTGACCTCACACATCCCGGTCATTGCCGTCAGCGCCAACGCGATGCAACTTGACATCGAGAAAGGCATCAAGGCGGGGTTTTTCCGTTACATGACCAAGCCCATCAAGGTGAACGAGTTGATGGAAGCTTTGGATGTGGCCTTGGTGCACGCCGCCCAGCGGACCGACATAGTGGATATGGAGACTTGATGCCATGGTGAGCGCAGCAGAAATTCTAAAAGGCCAAATCTTGATTGTGGATGACCAGCGTCCCATGGTCGTGTTGTTGCAACGGATATTGCATAGTGGCGGCTTCGTCAATGTCTCAACCACGACAGACCCCAGCTTGGTGTGCGATTTGCAACGTGAACATGGTTACCACCTGATCTTGCTGGATATTGAGATGCCTGAAATAAATGGATTCCAAGTGTTGGCGGAATTAATGAAATCGGTCCCTGACAATATGCCCCCCGTCATCGTCATCACCGCCCACCAGGGGCAAAAACTGCAAGCCTTCCAAGCGGGTGCACGCGATTTTATTGGCAAGCCTTTTGAGTTGCCCGAGGTGCTGGCGCGCGTAAAAAACATGTTGGAGATACGCTTGCTACAACTGGAAACACAAAGCTACATCAAGGGACTTGAGGAAAGAGTGCGTGATGTAGAACATCAAATAACGGGGCATTTTCGATAAGCCAAACACCATGCTCAATACAACCCACTTTCTCAATGCCTCCATCTTAATCGTGGACGATTTGCCAGTGAATGTGCATCTGCTGTCGCAAATTTTGTCCTCTGCTGGCTATACCGCTCTCTCATCAACCACCAATCCTCATGTGGTGTGTGACCTACATCGCAAGAATCACTACGACCTCATCCTGCTCGATTTGCAAATGCCGGGGTTAAATGGATACCAAGTGATGGATGGGCTAAAGGAAATCGAGCAAGGCGGCTACCTCCCCGTACTAGTTGTCACCGCGCAACCGGAGGAAAAGTTGCATGCGCTGAAGGCGGGGGCAAAAGATTTCATCAGCAAGCCATTTGAACTCTCCGAAGTGCTAGCACGCGTGCACAACATGCTAGAGGTGCGCTTGCTGCACAAGGAGTTGAACGACTACAACGCGCTACTAGAACAACGCGTCAAAGAACGCACAGCCGATTTGCTCGAAGGAAACCTAGAGACCATCTTCACCATGACCCGTGCCGCAGAATTCAAAAATGAAGATACGGGAGAACACGTACAACGCATCAGCTATTACAGCCGTGAGCTGGCGCAAAGATTGGGACTGCATGAGACATTTGTTGACCGCATATTCGTCGCCAGTCCAATGCATGACATCGGCAAAATAGGCATCCCAGACCACATCCTGCTCAAGCCCGGCGGCTTTAACGCGGAAGAATGGAAGGTGATGATGAGCCATGCTGAGATGGGCGCGAAGATATTAGGTAATATCAAATCACTGTATCTAATGATGGCCGCCGAGATTGCCCTCAACCACCATGAACGTTGGGATGGAAGCGGTTATCCCAACGCCAAACGCGGTGAGGCTATTCCACTCTCGGCACGCATCATGAACATCTGCGACATCTATGACGCCCTGCGTAGCAAACGCCCATACAAACCTGCATTCGACCATCAGAAGGCAATGAACATCCTGCTGTATGGAGATGGCCGTACAGACAAAAAAAACTTCGACCCGATTATTTATACGGTGTTCACACAGAACCATAAAGCGTTCCAAGACATCTTCGAATCCTTCGCAGCCAAACCTTCAATCGAGTAGGCATACGTATGATCAGCGAAAACAACATCCATCTAGGCAAGATACTGATCGTCGATGACCAAGAAGCGAACGTCATCCTGCTTGAACGCGTTCTGCGCATTGCGGGTTATGTCTCCATCACGCGAACCACCGACCCAAGCGAGGTTGTGGCGCTGCATGTCAACAATCATTACGACCTCATCTTGCTCGACCTGCAAATGCCCGGAATGGATGGCTTTCAGGTGATGCAGGCACTGAAGGAGCTCGCACTGGATGACTATCTGCCTATCTTGGTCATCACCGCACAACCTGATCATAAGCTGCGCGCGTTGAAGGCCGGGGCAAGGGATTTCATCACCAAACCTTTCGATCTGACTGAAGTACAAATTCGTGTCCACAACATGCTGGAAGTACGCCTGCTGCAACAACAAACCAAGCAACTCTACGAGCAAGTCGTCGCCGAACAAAAAGTGTCAGAACGCCTACTACTCAACGTACTCCCTCAAGCCATCGCGCAACGACTCAAGGGCAGACCCGAGGTGACGGTCGATAATTTTACGGAAGTGATTGCAGATAGTTTTGCCGACGTCACCGTGCTGTTCGCAGACATCGTCAACTTCTCAAAATTTTCCGAAGGCGTTAGTCCTGAAGTATTGGTCGACGTGCTGAATGACATCTTCACCCGTTTCGACAGCATCGCCGACAAGCGCGGGCTAGAAAAAATCAAGACCATCGGTGATGCATACATGGCCGCTGCGGGCCTGCCGCTTCCCGCCAAAGATCACGCGATACGTGCCGCCAATATGGCGCTGGACATGATGGACGCAATGGAGCAGTTCAACCAACAACGCCACCACCAATTAAAGGTTCGCATCGGCATCAGCACAGGGTCAGTCGTCGCAGGTGTCATCGGCAAACGCAAATTTCTTTACGACTTATGGGGAGACGTGGTGAACACCGCCAGCCGCATGGAATCGCACGGTGTAGCTGGACGCATACAAGTGACCGATGCAACACAGCGCTGGCTCAAAGAGATGTTCTCACTTGAAGCGCGCGGCACTATCGAAGTTAAAGGCAAGGGCGAAATGCATACGTGGTTCTTGAACGAAAGACGGGAGATTCATTAGCCCGCAATGATTCCTAGCCAATAAATGGATTTGTAAAGGATGCATCCCTTATCCTCATGACAGTCCATTAATCTCACACTCTAGCTTGCACAAGGTCTTAATGATCTCGTCGAAATTAGGGTAGCGCCCAAAGATCATGTTGCGCATCTGCGCATAGTCCTTCTCCACTGTCGCCAATACATGTCCTGATGGCATCAGCCTGAATGTTCCCAGTTTTGCCTGATCGTACTGCGCCCATCCACGAGGATAAAAGCGCTGTTTGAATGCCACCACATCCTCAAGTAAAGCGAGGTCTGCCAGTGCCACATCTTTCACTGGAGAAGCTGCCATCATGGCTAGGTCGTAGTAATGGCGGGAATAACGTAACGGCTGCGAGCTGCTTTCAGGGCGATTCGCTTCGTGGTGCAGAATCGTCGCCTTCTCCCAAAAGGTGCGCTCGGCGCGTATGGCTTGCACTGCGCAATCCGCTTGCTTGAAAAGCTGGGGAAACGCCTCGGCTGCATAAGGCTTGATTCGGTAATGGTCGTAAGGCATCCAAGCCGCAAGCGGACCGATCTCAAGGCGCACTTCAGGTCGCAGATAGGTATCGGAGAAGGCCGCTGGGTAAATTACATTCAGCGCATGCAGATCATCCGCAGCCACCACACAGCGGCAGATTGGACCAACCGCCCCTGAAATCATCGCCAGCATTTCACCGCCGATGTAATCCACTGCCTTGGCTTCAATCGTTTTGTTCAGTGCTTCTTGTTTATTGTTGGAACGCTCAGCCAGTGGATCATCCTCGCCAACCACCACGCGCCAATCTAGGATGAGATCAATATCTTCAGAAAAGCGCTCAATCAGATTGAACACCTTGGACAAACTGGTGCCGCCCTTGAACATTAACAAGCGCGACAACTCAGGATGTGCAAACAACCTGCCCAGCGTCCAGCACACCCAGAAGTCTTTTTCTACGATGGCAGGCGTCATACCCTTTCGCGCCGCTGTTTCTGCAAACAGCTCGCGGCGTTCAGCGGCGGAAAGGCGCGCGACCGATTCCATCAGCCGCGCTCCCCGCAAACCCGCTTGATCGTTTCATACACCCAGCCGGTCGCCGTCACCGTATCTTTCAGTATCTGCTTGCAGACTTTCTCATCGAATTGCTTGCGCAGCGTAGCGATCACCGAATCATCCACCCGCTCCTGCCCCAGCGCCTTCAACGCCTGCACGATCAGCCCACTCTCACGGTATTTGAAGCCGACGTCTTTCAATGCCGACTTTTTGAATTCCAGCGTGTAGTTGCCGATGTCGTACTGGCGGTTTGGCCCGTCGGAGAGATACACCAGCCGACCTGGCACCTGTGTGGAAAGCCCCAGCAGATTCAGCGCCGCATCACCTGATGGCTGGATGCGCCAATTGAACTTGCGTGCGAACGCCTGCGCCACCTGATCGAAGTCCGGGCTTAGCTCCTGTTGCAACAACTCACTGAATTTTGGGTAGTCGTAAATACCCCGGCAGACACGACGTATCTTGCCCTCGCGGCACAATCCCGCCAGC
>JAGVFD010000137.1 GCA_020057805.1 Sideroxydans sp.
AACGCGCGGCCTCGCTAACCACCGAAATGCAATCGCAGCAGGCGCAATTAGGGCGGTTGTTGTATCAGCAATACATCGACAGCAGCCATCAGGACTACCTCAAACTGTTACTCAACAATAACGACCCCACACAAGTAGCGCGCGATCTCAAGTATTACGAATACATCGCGCGCGAACGCGCCAGCACCCTGCAATCATTGCACGCCAGTTTATCCAAGCTGAAGGTGGTGGCCGCGCAAACTCGTAGCAAAAGTGCCGAAATTGCGGCGCTGCAAGCAGAAGAAAAAGAAGGCTTGCTACAGCTAGAACACGACAAGCGCAGCCGTCAACAAACGCTACAAAAAATTGCGCAGAAGCTCAAACAACAACGCCGCGAAATGGGACGTTTGAAACACAACGAAGCGCAACTTTCACAGTTGGTGGAAAAGCTGGCACACGTACTCCCTGACACAGGCAAGGGCGTATTTCGCACGCTGAAGGGAAAATTGTCGCTACCCGTTAAAGGCCGTTTGTCGAATACCTATGGCGCGCGCCGCACCGAAAGCGGCATGGCATGGACGGGCTGGTTCTTAAGTGCACCCGCGAATGCGCCCGTAAAATCCATCGCCGCTGGTCGGGTGGTGTACGCCGACTGGTTGCGCGGTTTTGGCAACCTGCTCATCATTGACCACGGTCAGGGCTACATGAGTTTGTATGGCAATAATGAAACTTTGTACAAGCAAGCGGGCGATGATTTGCGCAGTGGCGACACCATTGCAACCGTAGGCAATAGCGGCGGCAATGAGGATTCTGGCTTATACTTCGAGCTGCGTTTTGAGGGCAAACCGTTCGACCCTAGCAAGTGGGTTAGACGTTAATTTAAGGATTAGAAATGACGACTCGCTTCAAAGAATATGGCTTGATTGGTTTAGGTTTAGTGGCGGGCATTTTGGTCAGCCTGAATTTTTCTGCCCAAGCAGAAAAGGATACGCCCCTGCCTTTGCCTATTGAAGAGCTGCGCGCCTTCTCGGATGTGTTCGGTCGCATCAAGAGCGATTACGTTGAACCTGTAAGCGACAAAAAACTCATCACCGAAGCCATCAACGGCATGTTGAGCGGCCTCGATCCGCACTCCGCTTATCTGGATGCAGAAGGCTTCAAAGAATTACAAGTCGGCACGCAAGGCGAGTTCGGCGGCTTGGGTATCGAAGTCGGCATGGAAGACGGTTTGGTTAAGGTCATTTCCCCCATCGAAGACACGCCCGCATTCAACGCGGGCATCAAGAGCGGCGACTTCATTATCAAAATTGATGACGTCATGGTGAAGGGACTATCGCTCAACGATGCGGTGAAAAAAATGCGCGGCAAAGTGGGCGTTAGCGTCATGCTGACCATTGCGCGCAAGAACGAAACCAAGCCCCTGCAAATTAGCGTGACGCGCGCCGTCATCAAAGTGCAAAGCGTGAAAGCCAAGATGATTGATCCAGGTTATGGCTTTGTACGCATCACCCAATTCCAAGAACACACAGGCGAAAATCTCGCCGCCGCATTGCAAAAGCTGCACAAAGAAAACAACGGGGCGTTGCAAGGACTGGTACTGGATTTACGTAATGACCCAGGCGGTTTGCTGACGGGTGCAGTGGGCGTATCTGCGGCCTTCCTGCCAAAAGATGCGCTGGTGGTTTATACCGAAGGCCGCACCGAAGATGCCAAGATGCGCCTCACGGCCAGCCCTGACTATTACCTGCGCGGCAGTGGCAAGGATGATTATTTGAAAGATGTGCCCAGCGATTTCAAAACGGTACCGCTGGTGGTGCTGATGAACGGCGGCTCGGCCTCGGCTTCAGAAATTGTGGCGGGTGCATTGCAAGATCATAAACGTGCGGTCGTCATGGGCACGCAATCGTTTGGCAAAGGCTCGGTGCAAACCATTTTGCCGCTGGGCAACAACACCGCCATTAAACTCACTACCGCACGCTATTACACACCTGGCGGGCGCTCTATCCAAGCCAAGGGCATCGTGCCTGACATCGTGGTGGAAGACCCCGCCACTTCTGCGACTGAAAATGCATTCCGCTTGCGCGAAGCTGATTTAGGCAACCACTTAACTAACGACAAGCAACCTGAAACCAAGGCGGACACGCCAAGCAAAACAGTGCCCAAAGTGACACCCAAGGTTGAAGAGAGTGGCAAAAAAATCGAAGTGGCAGAATTCGGTGCGAAGAACGATTATCAATTGAATCAAGCAATGAATCTCCTAAAAGGCATGAACATTTTGCGTGGAAAGTAAGCAACCATGAACCCCTTTGAACTGCAAAAATCGCGTGTACTGGTGTTTGATGAAAAACATGTAGGCGAAATGGAACAAGCCTATCTGTTGCTCGGCAATTTAGACAACTTGGACGTGGGCAAAGGACCTTTGCCCAATAGCTTGGAGATTCAATACAGCGTTGAACAATACTCGCTTGAGGGCTTGGAAAAACTACTGCTCAACGAAGGTTTTCACCTGCAATACACCGCATTGGGGCAGCTGAAAAAATCCTTCGTTCACTATTGCGAAGATGTGCAGTATCACAATCTAAAATCGCCCGAACCGCGTACTAAAAATAATTCGCAAGAAGTGTTTGTGAAAGCCTACGAGCAACATCCGCATGGCGATGTCGACAGCAAAAATAAGCCTGAATCCAAATAATTCTCGGCTTCACGCCTCCTCCCACGCATGAACGATAACCAGCTCCTTCGCTACAGCCGCCATATTTTGTTGGAGGAGATGGGTATCGAAGGTCAGCAGGCGTTGCTGAATGCGCGCGCCTTGGTGATTGGCGCAGGTGGCTTGGGGTCGCCTGTTGCCCTTTTTCTCGCAGCCAGTGGCATCGGCACCCTCACACTGTGCGATGACGACAGCGTTGACCTCACCAATTTGCAGCGTCAAATCGCGCATCGCCATTCCGCCATCGGCACGCCCAAAGTGCATTCAGCCCAAGCCAGCCTAGCGGATATCAATCCAGAAGTACGCGTAATCGCCTTGCAAGAACGCGTCGACGAAGCGCGCTTAATGCAGCTGGTCGCCGAGGCGGATGTGGTGGTGGATTGCAGCGATAACTTTGCGACACGCTACGCGCTCAATCGCGTTTGTTTTGCACTCAATAAGCCGTTGGTTTCGGGTGCCGCCACGCGCTTTGAAGGGCAAATTAGCGTATTTGATTTTCGCCGCAAAGACACCCCCTGCTACGAATGCCTCTACCCAGAGCAACTAGAAAGTGAAGAAACGCGCTGCGCCGTGTTAGGCGTATTCGCCCCGCTGGTCGGCATCATCGGCAGCATGCAAGCTGCCGAAGCGCTGAAATGTCTGATGGGGATTGATACGACCCTGCGCGGAAGATTATTGACAGTGAATGCGCTCACCATGGACGTGCGCACCATGAAATTATCTAAAGATGCAGACTGCGCAGTCTGTGGCAATCCTCATCCCTGACACACTCAAAAATTGTGGGGGCGCAAGTCATTGCACTCCCACAAAATTCGACAAGCGCCGTACTGAACCCAACAACTTACCACCAGCGCCACCAAGGAGGCCTTGGTGGCGGAGGCATTGGCACGGCTGGTGCGGGTGCCGGTGCGACTGCATGACTATAATTTGGCTGCACCGTCACCATCTCACTCGTCAGCGTTTTGTTCCCCGAACCATCCATAGCGGAATAGGTTACGGTGTAGACGCGATTCGCAGCACTTCTCGGTATCTTAAGATTATTCCCACCCACAAAACCACTCGGGCTTCCTGCGAGTGAACCCCTCAATTGAAACTGCCTGTCATCCGTCCCTATCGCCGCGCCCACAACATCCCCCGCCCCACTCACTTCACTCACCGTGATGGACTCTAATTTAACTTCAGGTTGCGGGTCGTAGTTGTCTGTCACCGCAATGGTAGCGGTGATGGGGTAAAGCTGATTGGTGGCGATGACCCAGTTGGGAGCGAGGGTGACGGTGAGGGTGGGCGGGATGATGTCGAGTTTTTCTATTGCGCCGTTGTAATGCCCCCCCGCAATTGGCGCGACAAAATGTCCACTCACGTAAGCGCTGTCCATTTGCGGCACTTTAACGCTAAAGCGCGCCGTTTGGCCTGGTTGAATTCGTGGCGCTGCTGGAGATTCGTAACAATTCCACCCCAAATAAAGCCCCGATTCTTCAATCAGAATAATTTCAGCGCTCCACCCTGTCAAACCTGAAACCGAGCCTGGCAACACAGGCCCAATCGGCTCATCTTCCGTTGAGCCGATTGGCAAAGAGCTGGGACGCAACTCTCCTCGGTTGGTATAGTCCTCAAAGCCTAAACCAACTCTATCGCTATATTTCCCAATAGAAAAACCAGCAATATTGCGGCTGGTGTTATTAGTAACCTGATGCGTGTAAATAATGTTGTTACCAATATGCTGCCCGTATGCCTGTATCACAACAGGTGCAGGCACAGCATAAGTGGCGGTATTTAATAAAAACAAGCCTGTGCCAAGCAGACTTGCCAGAGCAGATGGTCGCATTAACTTTGTCATAATAAAGCCCCTCTATTGCAGATAAAAATGGACATTGTCACCCCACGCCCCGCCCCATTTCAATTGTGGAGAGGCAGGACAAACGCTTGCGGCAGCCGTGGATGGTTCGCTTAAAAACTGCGATACGGTTTTCGGCGGAGGCGGTGTTTGCAAGGCGGCTTTTAAGGCACTCACATTCGCGCCTTTTATGTCGACCGCTTTACCTATTGCATGTTTGGCTGCGCCTGCTGCTGGTGCGGGCGTCGCGACTAGACAATGCCCGCCTAGTGGACAATCTGACTGTTTATTCCCAGCGGGGTTAATGACAAAACAACCGTCCGCTCGATCACACCCCTTCTCTGCGGCAAGTGCCGCACGACGTGTGGCACAGGCAGGTTGAAGAACTGGATTGCCTTCTGTTTGCTCAATCAAATCAATCAACCCATCCCAGACATCTCTAAAGTGCCGTTGATAAGCCAAAGACCTTATGGTCGCGGTGGGTGGCTGCATCACCACGCCCTCTGTCTGCATTTTTTCTTTTAAGCAGTCCAACTCATTTTGCATGGTAGACGTAAGTGACGGACAGTTAGCTGCAATGCTGGCAGCATTATTAGCTTCCAAGGCTGCCGTACATACGTCGCTGGCCGCCGTGGGTAACGGGGTGACATAAGGCAGCGGGCAAGTATCGTTGGGGATGCACGCTGTGCCTTTCATATTGGCATGGGTGTTGGGTTGCGCACTGCAATTCAACATGCAGCCACCATCAGGGTGCGGCACTTGTCCACTAGGGCACGCAGGCGTAACAGGTGGCGGCGCAACACAAGCCGTACCCGCTGCATCTGCTACGAGTGGGGCGATGCATGAAACCACACAGCGCGTTCCACTCGCATCGGGAGAAAAGCCCGCCTTACATTCACACTGAACGTTAGCCAACGAAGCAGGCAAATAAACACCCCAGCTTGTATAACTGGTGTAAGGAAAATCGGCATTGATTGGGCAAACGGGTTGCGATGCCGGATTGCCGTCGGAAGAATAAAAGGAGCAGACGGGAGGGGTGAGCCAAGAATTAAGAAGGGTTCCTTGACGCGTCCAGCTACAGAAATTTGCTTGGCATTGGTTGCCGTATCTGGGCGTGCCGGCTCCAATGTTAATAACGAGTCCCGTCGGATGCAGGTTGAAAACTTTTGATGAGTAGGTGCTTTGATTGTCGTAAAGCTTGCAGCTGGCTTCGGCGGCAGCGTAGTCATAGTTCAATTTAGGTACTGTGCCTACGGCTTGCGCGGTGTGCATTCCAAGCATGCCCACGAGTGTGCTCACGATGAGTATTGTCTTGAGTAAGAGGTGGTGGGCAGTATGCCTGTGGTGTGCGTCAGCTTCAATCGTTTGTGCGTCGCGCTGTTTGAAGTCCTTCGAGTGCATTGCCTCTCCCCGTTTATTGGCTTGCGCTGCGCGAGTGTTTCGCTAGGCAGGGAGTGCATTAGACTCTGTTGAGGGGGGGGGGAGGCAAGGGGATTTTGGGTGTTAAAGGTAAAGAAAAGCAAGGTCGCGTCTGTGCAGCCCTTAAGCCGTTATCTTTGATTTTTCATTAGACCTTACCTCAGCCTGCCCCCTTGACTGTGGAAGAGGAGCGCGCAGCAGTGGAGTATCCACTGCACGCCCCTTGTGAGTACAAGGGGCGTTGTCCGAAGGGATAAATTAATGGTTTTTTGCGTTAGTCCGGCAATGCAATTTTGTTGTCGGTGCTGTATTGATAGTCTTTGAAGATGTGCTCGGCACTTAAGGAGCGATAGCTGCCATCAGCGGCTTTGCGGGTGGTGTCTTTCAAACGATAGGTAAGGTGGCCGCAGGTCCAACATTTGAAGTTACGCATGTGGGTGCACAAACAAGTTTTGTCCATGACGATGACTTTTTTATCGTTGGGATGCGCGGCAACTTCACGGTTGTACGCCTCGATGTAATCACAACGTCCGTTCGCATCAAGCAAGTAGCCATACGATTCACAACCGGGGCGAATGCCAGAACCAATCGACGGGCTATTTTTCAACATGCGCATGGGGTAGCCGGTGGGCGAGGTGCCGTTCACTTCAATGTCATCTTCGCTGGCACGGAAATACTCTTGGCGCACGTCTTCTGGCAACCCACATTCTTTAGAAACGGTGAAGCGGGTTGCCACTTGCACCGCAGCTGCCCCTTCTTGCAAGAACGCAGTGGCATCACTGCCCGTAAAAATACCGCCCGCAGGAATAACGGGGATGTCTAATTTTTCAGCACGCAGATATTGGATCACTTCATTGGTGATGGTGCGCAAATCGTATTGCGCCCAGTCCATGCCAAAGCCCAAGTGGCCGCCAGCCAGCGGACCTTCGACCACAATGTAATCTGGTAGACGATTAGTCTTCACATTTTTGCGCAAGAATAGTTGCAAGGCGCGCAAGGAGGACACGATGATGCCCAACTTCACATCACGAAAGCGCGGGTGGTCTTCCATCAAGCCGAATGAACCGAGATGCAGCCCTGCCGCCAAGGTGATGCCGTCAATGCCCGCACTCATTGCGCCATGCAAGCGTACGCGCAAGGTGTCGCGCGGCGAGTTCATGGTGAGCTTTTCCATCACATTGATAAACACCATGCCCGATCCACGCTTGCGCTCCATGGTTTTGCTCACATGCAGACGGGTGGATTCGGCGATTTGATCAAGATTGAATTTGACCAAGGTTTTATCAGAATTGTCGATGTTGGCTTTGTACTGCAACAGCTTGTCTTTGACGAAGTCGGTGTCGTAGCGACGATCGGTAACGGTCGGCAGCATCGCATCGGAGATATGCCCCACCCCCCCCAAGCGTGCGGCTTCCAAGGCTAAATCAGCAGTGGAAATATCCACGCCCATGCCGCCAATCATGATGGGAACTAATTCGTGCTTGCCGAATTTCAAACGAAAATCATCTACTTTTTTCATGTGCGCACCTCGAAAGTTACGAGGCCTCCTCCGTTATACGACACGTTATTCGCGCCGTTGTTTATGGACGCTATATTACCTTGGAATAGCGCGCATGTTCGGTACGAGTGCGCAGGTATTTGTCGAAGACCATGCAGATATTACGGATGAGCATGCGGCCTTTAGGCGTGACGCTTATCCATTGCGGCGACAATTCCAACAGGCCTTCCTTCTCATATTCGACGAGTTCTTTCATTTCAGTAGCGAAATAGCTGTCGAAATCTAAAAGATAGGAGATGTTGAGTGACTCTTTTGAAATCTCGAAATGACACATCAGCGCTTGAATGATGGCACGTCGCACCAAGTCATCTGCATTCAACTCCATGCCGCGCATGATGGGGAGTTGATCGCGGTCGAGTGTGTCGTAATAATCTTCTAGCTCACGATAGTTTTGACTATAGGTCGGACCGACTTTGCCGATGGCGCTGACGCCTAATGCCACGAGATCACAATCGGAATGCGTGGAGTAGCCT
>JAGVFD010000089.1 GCA_020057805.1 Sideroxydans sp.
ATAACACCTTAATGCAGCAGTCAAAGTGTTTTGCAAGGGTTGCGACGCTCCCTAACTGGAAATAATTATCAAAAGCATGGCAGACCCAGTGATGAAAAAACTTCAAATAGTCTGCGCGATTTGCTATTTCTGTTTGCTGACTTCCTGTGGTGGAGGTTCGGAAAGCGTTGCCAATACAGATTCGGCCTTGCCTAGTGTCATCATCTCGGATGACGTGATTGGTACAACTGCAACAGCACCTTTTACAATCACCTTTGATTTCAATAAAGATGTGGGAAACAGTTTTGATGCCTCGGACATCATTGTGTCTGGCGCGGCAACAACTACATTTACCCGCAACAGCGGTACTCAGGCAAAACTGTTTGTAACGCTGCCCAGCAATATGATTGGCACTATCAATGCAAGTATCAGCATTGGCACATTTCAAGATTTGTCGAATCGAAGCAATCAGGAAGCTGCGAATTTCACGCGCGCCTTTACGAGTGCAATCATTAACCCAAGTAATTCATGGACGCTGGATTGGAGCGATGAATTCAATGGCGCAAGTCTTGATACAACGATCTGGAACTATGATCTAGGGGCGAGTGGTTGGGGAAATAATGAATCGCAGTATTATCAACCGCAGAACGTGAGGGTTGGCGGAGGATTGTTGACTATCACCGCAAAGAAAGAGTTGGTGGGTGGGGCTCAATACACTTCAGCAAGAATCCAGACATCGCGAAAAAAGACGTTCAGCTATGGTCGCTTCGAAATGCGAGCCAAGCTTCCCGCTACGCAAGGAATGTGGCCTGCGTTTTGGTTGCTGGGTGAGAGTTGCAACTCTTTCGGGTTGTATGGCGGCAACCTTAACTGGCCAAATTGCGGTGAGATCGACATTATGGAAATGGTGGGTGGGCTTGCTGATGGCTCGGGTGATTTCACCACTCACGGGACATTGCACTACCTTAACGCTGCCGGCTTCAATCCTGCCCCATCTTATTCATACAGGAGCCCAACAAAACTATCGGCAGGTTTCCACGTTTATACCCTCGATTGGACGCCACAAAGCTTCACTTGGTATATCGATGGTGTGGCATTCGGATCAAAAGCTTTCGCTGCCGACATGAATGCATTTCAAAAGCCATTCTTTATCTTGCTGAATCTTGCCGTGGGCGGGAATTGGGGTGGATGGCCAGATGCAAGCACCGTGTTTCCACAAACCTATGAGATAGACTATGTGAGGCACTATTCCAAATCATATCCGGTAGCTAGAACTACGACTGGTTTGCCTTCAGCCTTTCACTTGACCAATGATCCACACTTGAATGTTGCTGCAGGTACGACGAGTGGATTTCAGCCGATCATCACTCTTTCCACAACAGCACTTTCTTGGTACACCCCCTATTTGACGGGTAACTATGATGCGGGTGTTTGGTCAGCCAGTGTCTGGACTCCTTCGCCTTCAGCTGTGACGTCAGTCCGCGCGCGAATATTTAGGCAAAGCGCTGCAGGAGTCGAAACCCTGATGGGTGAATCCACGATGGACACAAGCACAACCGGAGCGGGCAATCACATCACTCGATTCACTTTCTCCGGTATTCCTGCGGTCACGCTATCTACAGATACAATCAGACTCAAGTTGACAAAATTAAGTGGTCCCAATTTGCAGATGATCGTGAATGGCAATGATTTCGATTCTAGATTGGATATGCCATTTAGTGCCTCTGGTACTTACGCATCATATCCAACAGCCACTTCAACACCTTTTCCAGTTTTTTGAAAAAACTTCATGGAGGCGATGATTGTTAGGTCCCCTTTCCGCTCGATTGCAATTCTCAATTTCTGTCTAAGCGGTGCTGGATAGACGCAAGAGAAAGCGTCTCCCTTCGCTTGGATTAAGTCGACAAATAATAATGAGTAACGCCCGACGAACCGCGATTCAAAATGCAGACCTTGCTTAAGGAATGCATGATGGTTGAGGACTCGTTAATATTCTGTTCTAGAATTTATGACTGCTTCTGAATCGGGAACGGACATCCTTACTGCCCGATTCAACTTCAATTTCAGAAAACCGCCACCGTCCGTTGTGGCCGAAGTTCGGCCCCTCACTGCAAACTCGCTGTTTTCCTTGGTTGCTTAGCGCACAGACTACCTTTGTCATCAATCCTATCGTGTCACTTCCGCAGGGCATTCCTGCCAATCGAGACGAAGGGATTCAAAATGAACAAAGACCAAGTCAAAGGTGTCGTGAAAGACATCGCAGGAAAAGTGCAAGAACAAGCTGGCAAGTTGGTGGGTAACAAAGAGCAACAAGCCAAAGGGCTTGGCAATCAAGTCGCAGGCAAAGCCGAAAAAGCTTATGGCGATGCGAAAGAAGTCATCAAGGATGCGGTCAAGCATGTCTGATGCATCACGTTGAAGAATGTGGCCGCAGCTTGCGGCCATATTTTTGTGCGGATCGTAGAATGAAATGAAGACTCATCTTAAAAGCGCGCTCTCTAAGAGTGGCGATCTTGTGTACCGCGCAGTCACGCCTGATTGGCTAAAGCGTTCGAATATCGTGATGAGAAAGTCGTTCTCATCATGGATGGATCACCGTGCCACCAGCAAGGGCGCGGCGTTGGCTTTCTATACTTTGTTTTCGATGACGCCGATCTTGGTGTTGTCCATCGCCGTCGCGGGTTATGTCTTTGGTGCGGAAGCAGCCCAGGGCGAGATCGTGGCGCAGGTGCAAGGATTGGTGGGGCCAAACGGTGCGCAAGCCATTCAAGCTTTGTTGGCGGCAGCGCAAGATCCAACCTCTGGCATGGTGGCGACCATGGTGGCCAGCGTGTTGCTGTTGATAGGTGCGACCAGCGTATTCGCAGAATTGAAGGACAGTTTGGACGACATCTGGGGTGTGAAGCGTGGTGACCAATCTGCTTTCATAGAGATCGTGCGTACTCGTCTGTTGTCGTTTGGCATGGTGTTGGTATTGTCATTTTTGTTGTTAGTCTCGCTGGTCATCAGTGCTACGTTGGGTATGCTGGAAAATCATCTAGGTGGTGTGTTGCGTAATTCAGTCGAGGTGCTGGCGACGCTTAGTTCGCTCATCTCTTTCGGCGTCATCGCTTCCATGTTCGCCATCATCTACAAGACACTGCCCGATGCGCCGCTCACTTGGCGTGATGTATGGATAGGGGCGGTGTTCACAGCGACCTTATTCAGTCTCGGTAAATATTTCATCGGGCTTTATCTTGGAAACACGGGCGTGGCATCTAGCTTTGGCGCGGCTGGTTCGCTGATCGCACTCCTTCTGTGGGTGTACTACTCGGCGCTGATATTCTTTCTGGGGGCAGAGTTCACACGGCACTACGCGCTATGGTTCGGTAGTTTGAAAAACACGTGCAACGAGAACTAGAATTAAATTGGATTTGGATCGTATGTCAGTAGATAACAAACGCTTTGCCATCAACGAGTGCCACACGCTTTCAGTAACAGAGGTGCTTGCATCCCTTGCGACTAGCAATCAAGGTTTGAGCGATGTCGAAGCAGCATCACGACTTGCTGAAGTCGGTGCAAACACGCTGCCCGTCGTGAATCGACGCAGTCCGTTGTTACGTTTCCTGCTGCAATTCCACAATGTCTTGATCTATGTGTTGCTCGCTTCAGCAGGTGTGACAGCACTGCTGGCGCATTGGGTGGATACTAGTGTGATCATTGGCGTGGTGGTGATCAATGCCATTATCGGCTTCATCCAAGAGGGTAAAGCTGAAAAGGCGATGGATGCATTGCATCGCATGTTATCCGTCGAGGCGACGGTATTGCGTGAAGGTAAGCGTGTGGTCATTGCGGGCGAAGCGTTGGTGCCCGGCGATATCGTGCTGTTGCAATCGGGTGACAAAGTACCTGCCGATCTACGCTTATTGAGCGTGAAGAATCTGCGTATCGAGGAAGCGACGCTGACGGGCGAATCGAGCGCGGTCGAAAAGAACACAAAGATCGTGGATGCCAAGGCGGTATTGGGCGAGCGTTATTGCATGGCGTATTCAAGCACCTTGGTGGTGAATGGGCAGGGTATGGGCGTGGTGGTGGCGACTGCCGAGCATACCGAGATTGGTCGCATCAATAGCATGATGGGGGCGGTGCAATCGTTGACCACACCACTGCTACGCCAGATGGACGTTTTCGGTCGCTGGCTGACTTTGGCCATCATCATATTGGCAGCGATCACATTCTTGTTTGGTTGGCTGGTGCATCAGTTCGATATGGGAGAGCTATTCATCGCTGCGGTAAGTATGGCCGTGGCCGCCATCCCTGAAGGCTTGCCAGCGGTGATGACCATCACACTGGCGCTGGGTGTGCAGCGCATGGCCAAACGCAATGCCATCATCCGTCGATTACCTGCTGTCGAATCTTTAGGCGCGGTGACGGTGATCTGTACCGATAAGACGGGCACGTTGACGCGCAACGAGATGACGGTGGAGCGGTTTTTCACGGCAGATCAAGTATTCGATGTGAGTGGCACGGGCTACGCACCGCATGGTGGGTTTTCCTGTGAGGGAAAAGAAGTGACGGTCATCGAGCATGCCGTTGCGCAACAACTGCTGCGTGTCGGGTTGTTGTGTAACGATGCCGCGCTACATCAAGAAGCGAGTGTTTGGCATATCACGGGGGATCCAACCGAGGGTGCGCTC
>JAGVFD010000043.1 GCA_020057805.1 Sideroxydans sp.
CCCTTGCGTTCAGCATCCACATCGTATGCGCCGTCGATGATGTCCTTGATGCGCTTGACCACGGACTGCGGCGTGATGCCGTTGGCTTCATTATGCGCAATCTGTTTGGTACGACGGCGATCCGTTTCATCAATCGCTTTGCGCATGGAGTTGGTGATGCGGTCTGCGTACAGAATTGCCGTGCCGTGCAAGTGACGTGCGGCACGGCCAATGGTTTGAATGAGTGACCGTTCGGAGCGCAAAAAACCTTCCTTATCCGCATCCAAGATCGCCACCAACGACACCTCAGGAATATCCAATCCTTCGCGTAATAGGTTGATGCCGACCAATACATCGAACATCCCCAGACGTAAGTCACGAATGATTTCCACTCGCTCTACCGTCTCAATATCCGAGTGCAAGTAGCGCACCTTGAGGCCATGTTCAGTGAAGTAATCGGTCAAATCTTCCGCCATACGTTTCGTTAGCGTCGTCACCAACACACGTTCACCTTGAGCGATGCGCGCATTCGCCTCACTCATCAAATCATCCACTTGAGTCGTCGCGGGGCGCACTTCAATCATGGGGTCGATCAAGCCTGTTGGACGCACCAATTGCTCCACCACTTGCCCTTGATGTTCGGCTTCGTACACCGATGGCGTGGCTGAAACGAAGATGCACTGACGTGCAATTTTTTCAAACTCTTCAAAACGTAGGGGGCGGTTATCCAACGCAGAAGGCAGACGGAATCCGTAGTTCACCAGATTTTCTTTACGCGCTCTATCGCCTTTGTACATGCCGCCCACTTGCGGAATCATCACGTGGCTTTCATCCAAAAACATCAGCGCATTCTTGGGCAAATAATCCAGTAAGGTCGGCGGTGCTTCATCTGCTCCGCGCCCGGACAAATGACGTGAATAATTCTCGATGCCCTTGGTAAAGCCAATCTCCGCCATCATCTCCAAATCGTGGCGTGTGCGCTGTTCGATGCGCTGCGCTTCCACTAACTTATTTTCTTTCACAAAGAAGGCGATACGCTCGGCTAGTTCCACCTTGATGGTCTCGATAGCATGTAAGGTCGTCTCACGCGGCGTCACGTAATGGCTAGACGGATACACGGTGTAACGCACCACGCGCGTTTGAATGTGGCCGGTGAGCGGATCAAACAGCGCGATAGATTCCACCTCATCATCAAACAAGGTGACGCGCACTGCGTTCTCGCTACTTTCCGCAGGAAAAATATCAATTACATCGCCGCGCACGCGGAAGTTGCCACGTGCAAAATCCACATCGTTGCGCTCGTACTGCATCGCAACCAAACGCTGAATCACATCACGCTGCGCCATCTTTTCGCGCTCGCGCAAATGCAAAATCATGCCGTGGTAATCCTCGGGGTCGCCAATACCGTAGATGGCCGACACCGTCGCCACGATGATGCAATCCTGCCGCTCCAACATCGACTTGGTGGCAGACAAACGCATCTGCTCAATCTGCTCGTTGATACTGGAATCTTTTTCGATATACACATCACGCGACGGCACATAGGCCTCGGGCTGATAGTAGTCGTAATAGGAGACAAAATACTCGACTGCATTCTCGGGAAAAAACTCGCGCATCTCGGAATACAACTGCGCAGCCAAGGTCTTATTCGGCGCCATCACCATTGCAGGTCGCCCCGTGCGCGCAATCACATTCGCCATGGTGAAAGTTTTTCCCGAGCCGGTCACACCGAGCAGAGTCTGATACGCAAGCCCGTCATTGATACCCTCAACCAACTGCGCGATGGCCGTAGGCTGATCACCTGCCGGATCGAATGGCAGGTGCAGATGGTAAGGGCTGTTAGGGAAATTGATGGTTTTCATATCTTGTGCATAGCTTACTTTCGCATGATTATTTTGGACGTTATGGAGGATAGATAGTTGTCGCCACTCACCACCTTCTTCCCTGTCTTACTTTCTAGTTCCAGTCGTGCTTTTTTAGCGATACCGCCGCCTGTTTTTGCCACCGACTTATTTTCATCCATGCCTGTCGCATCTACGCTTTCAGCAATTTGACGTGTTGATAACTCTGCCAAGGCGGTAAAAATTAATTCAGCTTCGCTCATATGGTCGCGTAGATTTTGCGTCCGCAACCCTTTCATATCCTTGTGCGCCTTAACGTCCACCTCTGCCCATTCTTGATGAATAATGTTGGTGAGAATCGCATATTCCTCACCTGCTTTGATGTCGTGTTCACGCCAATAATCGGTGAGTTTGTTGCGCGTCTCCTGCCCCGTCATACGCTGCTGAATCCACTTCTCGCTACGGCCATGCTTCTGCCAAATCTCACGCGCACGCTCCAACGAAAGCGCAGGGTCTGCTAATTCCTGCATCCGCTCATACCCCACCTTTGCCAGCCATAGTTTGATGGGTTCAGCCTTTGGACTAGGCACGGACTGAACTAATCGCAACAAGGTTTCGGCGGTAGCGACATCGGTCAGTCTTTGCTTGCCATCTTCAGCGGTCATTTTCAACTGGTAACAATTTGTTACCAGTTGACTTCCCTCCTTGCCCAAACGACCTTTCAACACCTTCCAGTATTTTCTGGCAGCTTGATAATCAGTCGATTGCGTCAACACCTGAACAATATCAATCACCGAAAAAAACCACGTTTCGGTAGGCTCGTCATACACACGGCGAATTTCGTGGTTCTCAAATAATGCTGGCTGAATTGTCATCGCGAAACTCCTGATGCAGAGATAAGGCAAACACTTTAGAGAACGTTCGTTCTTAAGTCAATTCCTGCGACTAAACGGCCTTGAGCAATCAAAATAGGCGATGCATTTTAGCGGTAAAGCATTGCCTCCGTGGGACTTGGCATGGACAATCCGCCCAACTTTTTTATCCTCATCGCCCCATGCCAAACATACTTAAATACCTTGCGGTCTTAACACTCAC
>JAGVFD010000230.1 GCA_020057805.1 Sideroxydans sp.
CTTTCAACTAATCCAGCTACCCAAAGAGAACTACGCCCCAACACGTCAACACACCACGGTTTTTATTTCGTACTTTTCGTGCATTTCGTAGATGAATTCAGACAGCCACCGGATACGAACCCAGCACCTTAACGAAAGCGGCAACTTGCTTCAGCTGTAAGAGTGCGGCCGCTACTTTAGCATCGGATTGATGGCCTTCGATGTCCACATAGAACAGGTATTCCCATAGCCCCGCACCGGAAGGGCGCGATTCCAACTTGGTCATGGACACGCCGTTGGCGGCAAACGGCGCGAGTAAATCGTGCACCGCACCGGGACGATTCTGCGCAGACATCACCAATGAAGTTTTATCTTTGCCACTCGCGGCCACGTCTTGCTTGCCGATGATGAGGAAGCGCGTGGTATTGCGTGCATCGTCTTCAATGTTGCGCGCCAACATTTTCAATTTGAAATGGCTCGCCGCTTGTTCACCCGCCACCGCCGCCGAGAATGACTCTTGCGCGGCCAAACGCGCTGCATCCGCATTGCTAGAAGCGGTGATGCGCTCGGCATGCGGCAGATGCGCATTCAACCAACCTTGGCTTTGCCCGAAAGATTGCGGGTGTGAATACACTTTGCGAATCACTGACAATTCATTCTCATTGGAGAGCAAGCATTGATGCACTTGCAACAGCACTTCACCACAGATATTCAAATTACTACTCATCAACAAATCCAGCGTGCGACCAATCGCGCCCTCGGTTGAATTTTCCACGGGCACCATGCCGTAATTTGCCGCACCACTCTCTACCGCGCTGAACACACCATCAATGGATTCCGCAGGTAAGCCTTGCGTAGCTTGTCCAAAACGTTGGAACACTGCCGCCTCGCTAAATGTGCCGTGCGGCCCTAGATAGGCGACACGCAACGGCGCTTCCAGCGCGCGGCATTGCGACATAACTTCGGTGTACAGCTGAATCACGCCCTGCTTAGATAGCGGCCCTGCATTGGCATCAACCATGCGTTGCAACACTTGCGCTTCACGCTCGGGACGCAACACCGCGCCCGTGCCTTTGGCATGACCAATCTGCTGCGCCAAAGCGGCGCGCTGATTGAAAAGATTCAGCAATTCATCGTCAATGCCGTCTATCTTTTCGCGGAATTTTTTTAAGTCAGACATTGAAAAATCAACCTTTACGCTGTGCGAACTCGCCCATGAAATTGACCAAAGCTTGCACGCCCTCTATCGGCATCGCATTGTAGATAGAGGCGCGCATCCCACCCGCCAGCTTGTGACCTTTGAGCTGCATCAAGCCAAGTGCTTCCGCTTGCTTAAGAAACTCGGCATCGGTCGCTGCTTCTTTCGTCTTGAATGGAACATTCATTCTGGAACGATCTGATTTCGCCACGGGACATTGATAAAAGCCTTGGCTCGCATCAATTGCGCCATACAGCAAATTAGACTTGGCTATATTTTCTTGCTCCATCTTCGCCACGCCACCGTTTTTCTTCAGCCACTGAAACACCAGCCCCGCCATATAAATGCCATAAGTAGGCGGCGTGTTGTACATGGAATCATTATCCGCATGTATCTTGTAATCCATCATGGTCGGCAAGCGCGCATCCGCGTGACCAATTAAATCCTCACGCACAATCACCAAGGTCAATCCTGCGGGGCCAATGTTTTTTTGTGCACCGGCATAAATCAAGCCAAATTTGGAAACGTCAATCACGCGCGACAAAATATTGGACGACATATCCGCCACCAAGGGCACTTCGCCAACCTCAGGCACCCAATTAAACTCTACGCCGCCAATCGTTTCGTTCGGCGTGTAGTGCACATAAGCCGCATTTTTATTCAATTTCCAAGATTTCAGCGCAGGCGCATAAGTAAAGTTTTCATCTTCACTGCTAACGACCACATTTACTTCGCAAAACTTCTTTGCTTCGTTGATCGCTTTCTTTGACCACTCACCCGTATTTACGTAATCGGCAACACCTTTATCTCGCAACAAATTCAACGGAATCATCGAGAACTGGAGATGCGCACCGCCTTGCAGGAAAAGCACTTTGTAGTTTTTCGGAATAGCAAGCAAATCACGCAAATCAGCTTCGGCTTGCGCAGCAATGCTCATAAATTCTTTGCCGCGATGCGACATCTCCATTACAGACATGCCCGTACCACGCCAGTCAATCAATTCAGCCTGCGCTTGCAACAAAACGGCTTTGGGCAAAACCGCTGGGCCTGCGCTGAAGTTGTGAATAATCATTCAGTGACCTCCGCGTCAGGAATCTCTCCTGCGGTATCTTCCGTTTCAGCGATGCGGCTCAAGCCCGCCAACTTCTCGCCCTTTTCCAAATTGATGAGCGTGACGCCTTGGGTGGCGCGACTCATCTCGCGAATCTCACTGACGCGCGTACGAATCAACACACCATTTGTGCCGATGAGCATAATTTCGTCTTCTGGTTGCACCAGTGTTGCCGCAACCACCTTGCCGTTACGCTCTGAAGTCTGGATTGCCATCATGCCTTGCGTTCCTCGGCCGTGGCGTGTGTATTCAACGATTGGCGTGCGTTTTCCATAGCCATTTTCAGTGGCGGTAAGCACACTTTGCTGCTCATTTCCGGCCACCAGCAAGGCAATCACTTTACCGCCCTTGCGCAAGTTCATTCCGCGCACACCGCGTGTCACACGCCCCATAGAGCGCACATCGTTCTCATCAAAACGCACAGCCTTGCCTTCGTTAGAAAACAACATCACATCATGCTGCCCATCAGTCAGCGCCACGCCAATGAGGAAGTCACCCTCATCCAAATTAATGGCGATGATGCCAGCCTTACGTGGGTTAGCGAAGTCGGATAATGGCGTCTTCTTCACTGTGCCATCGGTAGTAGCAAAAAATACGAACTGATTTTCGGAGAATTCTTTGACAGGCAAGATGGCGTTGATTTGCTCACCCGCTTCCAACGGCAACAGATTCACAATCGGCTTGCCACGACTGATGCGCGTACCCAACGGTACTTCATAAACCTTGAGCCAATACACACGCCCCCGGTTAGAGAAGCACAAGATGTAATCGTGCGTGTTCGCGATAAATAGGTTGTCGACGAAATCGTCTTCCTTGGTCGAAGCCGCTTGCTTACCGCGTCCACCACGTTTTTGCGCGCGATATTCGTCCAATTTCTGCGCCTTCATGTAACCCGTATGCGACAAAGTAACCACCACATCTTCTGGTGCGATGAAGTCTTCCATGCTCATATCTTGCGTGTGCGTCACGATTTCGCTGCGACGCTTGTCACCAAACTGTGAACGAATCACCACCAACTCGTCGCTAATGATTTGCGTCACCCGTTCTGGCTTCGCCAAGATGTCCATCAAGTCCGCAATCTTGTCCATCACTTCACGATATTCGCCGACGATTTTGTCTTGCTCCAAGCCGGTCAGGCGTTGCAAACGCAACTCCAAAATGGCTTGCGTTTGCGCATCAGACAAATGGTAGCCGCGCGCATTCCCTTCACCCACCAACCCAAATTCAGGCGCCAACCCATCAGGACGCGATGCGTCGCTAACGCGACTCAACATATCTTCCACCAGAGACGAGCGCCACGAACGCGCCATCAACTCGCGCTTCGCATCAGCCGGAGTCGGTGCCGCCTTGATGAGGGCGATGATTTCGTCCACATTGGACAACGCGACAGCCAAACCTTCCAAGATGTGGCCGCGCTCACGTGCTTTGCGCAATTCGAAAATGGTACGGCGTGTCAC
>JAGVFD010000211.1 GCA_020057805.1 Sideroxydans sp.
CGCTGGCTGAAATTAGCGTGCGTCGCGCCCATGCCTTAGTCATGCAAAATTTACTGGCACAATTTGGACAGCCTATCGGTGCGGAGAGCGGTCTCCCACAAGAGATGCTGGTGATTGGCATGGGCAAATTAGGCGGCGGTGAATTAAATGTTTCATCTGACATCGACCTCATTTTCGTTTTCCCCGAAGACGGCGAAACGAATGGCACACGCACTTTAAGCAATCAAGAATTTTTTAGTCGTGTGGGACGCAAGCTCATCGCCTTGATTAATGATTTAACCGGTGATGGCTTTGTGTTCCGTGTGGATATGCGCTTACGCCCCTATGGCGACAGCGGCCCATTAGCCATGAGCTTTGCCGCGCTGGAAGAGTATCTAGTGGCGCAAGGCCGTGAATGGGAGCGATATGCTTGGATTAAAGCGCGTGTGGTGTCGCCTGCCGCAAGTGTGCACATCAGCGAGTTAGAAAAATTAGCGAGTCCCTTTGTATTCAGAAAATATCTAGACTTCGGTGCATTTGATTCCATGCGCAAACTGCATGCGCAAATTAAGGCCGAAGTGTCACGCAAAGATAAACACAACAACATTAAATTAGGGCGCGGCGGTATTCGCGAGATTGAATTTATCGCGCAAGTATTTCAGCTAATTCGCGGTGGACGAGATGCCCAACTGCGCATCCGTCTTACGCAGCAGGTGTTGCGAAAAATTGCACAAGACGGCGAATTAAGTGCTGACGTAGTAACACAACTAGATCGCAGTTACATTTTTTTGCGCAATCTTGAGCATCGACTGCAATACCTCAACGACCAACAAACACAGGCTTTGCCTGAAGATGCGATCAATCAAGCCATCATCGCTAACGCCATGGGCTATGCCGACTACGCCGCACTTTTAGCCGTGCTCGACCCACTACGCGATTTTGTGAGCGCGCAATTTGAAGCCGTGTTCGGCAGCAAGCAAGAAAGCGGTGACAGCTTGGGCTGGCACGAAGATTCCAACGAGGACGAATTGAGTGGGATGTTGTCTCGATTGCAGTACAGCGAAGCGCCCGCACTCGCCAATGTTTTGCTGCAATTCCGCACAGGCAGTCGTTATCGCTCTCTTCCCGACATTAGTCGTCAGCGCTTGGATGGCATCGTGCCCACGTTGATGACCTTGTGTGCGGCTGCGACGAATCGCGACGAGACTTTACGCCGCGCACTTTCTTTGCTGGAAGCCATCGCCCGCCGTGCAGCCTACCTCGCTTTTTTGGCTGAATATCCCCAAGCCTTGCCGCGCTTGGTGCGCATGCTTTCAGCCAGTGCGTGGGCGGGCGACTATCTCACACAACACCCTATATTGCTGGACGAATTGCTCGACACACGCGAGCTCTACGTTGCCCCTGATTGGGGCGCATTGGATGCGCAATTAAGTACGCGACTGTCTGAATATATTGGCGATACCGAGCGTGAAATGGATACCTTGCGCCAATTCCAACAAACACAAACATTTCATTTATTGGCAATGGATTTACAAGGTATTTTGCCGCTGGAATCGTTGAGCGATCACTTAAGCGATCTCGCCGACCTTATCCTGCGCCATACCCTGCAACTATGTTGGCGTGATGCGCGCAAGAAACATCAAGATCATGCGCAATTCGCCATCCTTGCTTACGGCAAATTAGGCGGCAAAGAATTGGGCTACGCCTCCGATCTCGATCTCGTTTTTATATATGACGACCCGCACCCCGATGCGGGGCAGATCTATGCCAGGCTGGCACAACGCATCAATACCTTACTGTCCAGCCACACCGCCGCTGGGCGCTTGTATGAGGTGGATTTACGCCTGCGCCCCAATGGCGAAAGTGGATTGCTGGTCAGTTCAATCGAAGCGTTCGAGGACTATCAACGTAAGCAGGCTTGGGTTTGGGAACACCAAGCGCTCACACGGGCGCGATTTTGTGCAGGGGATTTGGCACTGGGCGAGCGCTTTGAACAGCTTCGCAGCCAGCTTTTATGCTTGCCGCGCGACATCCCCCCCCTTAAACAAGCCATCGTTGAAATGCGCCAGAAAATGCATGATGGCCATCCCAATGCCAGCACTCTGTTTGACATTAAACATGACAAGGGCGGCATGGTGGACGTGGAGTTTATGGTGCAATACTTGGTATTGGCATACGCCGCGCAACACCCACAACTGGCGCTTAATCGAGGTAATTTAGCTTTGCTAGAAATGGCGGCAAAATTGAATTTGATTGAAGCCGCACAGAGTGATTCAACGCGCAAAGTGTACCGAGAATTACGCCACACCCAGCATCAAATGCGCCTCAACAATCAACTTGAATGTCGAATCGAAAAGGCGCGAATTGATGTATCTAGGGTGAACAACCTATGGCAAGAACTGCTAGGTTAAATAAAACTACGCTTGAGCTTGCTGACCGCTGGGCGATTGAAATTTGAAGATGTTGTTTTTGCCAGACTGACTCATTAAATCAACCGCCCCAACTAAACGATACGCAGGCATTTCACCTTTGCCTTTAATCGCCAGAATGTTGGGCGGTTCAAATAAAAAGTCATGTTGCAGACGATTGAAAGTGCGCTTGTCCGTCAAAATATGGCCCGCTTTGGCATCATCCGTTAAGCGGCTAGCAATATTCACTGTGTCGCCCCACAAATCGTAAATGAAACGTTTCGTACCAATCACGCCTGCCACAACAGGGCCAATCGCAATGCCAATGTGCAAACCCAAATCATGCTTGGCTAACTGTGGATGATTATCCACAAAGGTAATCATCTCTAATGCCATTTTGGCCATGTCTTGCACATAGTCTGGGCGCTCACGCTTAATGCCACCTACTGCCATGTAAGCATCACCAATGGTTTTAATTTTCTCAATTCCGTACCGTTCAGAAATCTCATCAAAACCGGTAAATACAGTATTCAACATACCCACCATCTGCTCGGGTGACATGCGTTCGGTCAGTTGCGTAAAGTTCACCAAGTCGGCAAACATAACGATGACATCCGCGTAACCATCGGCAATTTGCCCTTCATTGCTCTTTAGGCGCTCCGCAATATTCGAGGGCAACACATTGAGCAACACACGTTCAGAACGTTTTTGCTCTTCGGCTAGCAAAGCGTGCTGCTGATCGAGTTGAGCTTTAATTTTTTCAGTCTCAATCACAAAGTGACGCACCAAAAAATACAAAATGGACGACATCGCTGCAAAGTTAAGCGCAAAGAATAAGCCAATGGTGTTCATTGGAATGCCCATCGCTCCTGTATTACCCAGCAAATAATCAAAGATGCCCGACATTAAAGTAAGAATAATGTAGGCCACAAACCAAGGCACAGATTCACGCCAGCTGGCTACAACCAATGCACCAATCGGTGCCAACAAGGCCCATAAAGTAACGCCACTTGAGGTGACTGAACTACCCATGCTCCATTGCATAATGAAGGGGGCGAATAGGAATAAGGAAAGTTGTATGAAGCGGAAACTTACAAAGTTGCGTGTCTTCATGTAATGAATCAAAGACGCAACTGAAATAGCTTGGTAAGCCAACGGCACATTACTGGAGAAGTTCACCCCCATTGCCCAGTAAATAGCCAGCCAAAACATCACTGCAAAAATCATAAACGCCGACGCAAAAACCAAGAGGTTGCGACGCAACTTCTCTTCTGGCGATTCGATCGCTTCTGGAAGGACTTCTTTGATTCCGATGTGTTGCATCATTGAATGCCTGTGAATACCCAAATGGATTAGCTGGATAATTACATGAACTGCGCGCAATTGGAATAGCCTCATAGGCCTATGCATTTTTATAGGGCTTGAAACGATCTATTCCATTCGACGCTTCATAAACTTTGCAGAAACGGCTAGAATCCGCGCTCTTGAAACCACTCACCACGTTAGGAATTTCACCATGTCCATGTCTGATCGCGACGGCTTTATTTGGCACGATGGCAAGCTCGTCCCTTGGCGCGAAGCCACTACCCACGTCCTTACTCACACTTTGCACTATGGCATGGGCGTGTTTGAAGGCATGCGCGCTTACAAGACCAATCAAGGCACGGCTATTTTTCGCCTGCAAGAACACACTGACCGCCTCTTTAACTCGGCCTATATCTTCAAGATGCCCATGCCTTTTGATAAGGCAACCATCATGGAAGCGCATAAAGAAGTGGTGCGTTCTAACAAATTAGAGTCGTGCTACATCCGCCCCATCGTGTTTTATGGCTCTGAAGCGATGGGCATTGCCGCCAAGGGTATTAGCACTCACGTTGCTGTTGCCGCATGGCCGTGGGGCGCTTATCTAGGCGAAGAAGGTATGGCAAAGGGGATTCGCGTTAAAACGTCCAGCTTCACACGTCATCATGTGAACGTGAACATGTGCCGCTCGAAATCAGTGGGAACCTACACTAACTCTATCTTGGCACATCAAGAAGTGGCGCACGATGGTTACGATGAAGCCCTATTGTTAGACGTAGATGGTTATGTGGCCGAAGGCGCGGGCGAGAACATTTTTATTGTGAAGAAGGGCAAGTTGTACACACCCGACTTAACCTCATGTTTGGAAGGTATCACGCGCGACTCCATCATCACGCTGGCTAAAGATATGGGCATTGAGTTGATTGAAAAACGTATCACACGCGATGAAGTATATTGTGCTGATGAGGCATTTTTTACGGGCACAGCCGCCGAAGTCACACCCATTCGCGAATTAGATACGCGCACCATCGGCATTGGCAGTCGTGGTCCTATCACGACTCAATTGCAAAGCGCATTCTTCGATATCGTCAGCGGCAAAAATCCAAAATACGCGCACTGGCTGGCTCACGTTTAAGCATTCACTTAAGGATAAAGTTATGACTAACGAGCTCCCTTCACAACGCTTCGTCGAGGTTACGGCAGAAGCCTTACCTCTGGTCTGCCCAACGCCCACTGTGGCGTTGTGGAGCGCTCATCCGCGTGTCGCCATCCCGGTCGATAAACTGGGTGAAGCAACCTGCCCCTATTGCGGTACGCACTACAAATTCAAAGGTGAGCGTCCACACGGACATCACTAACGCGACCTAAATTTCCGTGAAAAAAATTCTCGTCATTGCGCCAAGCTGGGTGGGCGACTGCGTCTTAATGCAACCAATGCTGCACCGGTTGATAGAGCGCCACCGTCACGTGCTGATTGACGTACTGGCGCCGCCTTGGACAGAAAAATTATTGCGCCTAATGCCCGAAGTGAATGAAATCATCATCAATCCTTTCCCGCATGGGGCATTGAATTTTGCTGCGCGCCGTCAATTAGGCAAACAATTACGCGAAGGTGGCTACGAACAAGCGATTGTGTTGGCGAATTCTTGGAAGTCAGCGCTTGTACCCTATTTTGCCGACATTCCATTACGCACGGGTTTTATTGGCGAGATGCGTTATGGCTTGCTAAACGATGCGCGCAAACTCAACAAAAAAAGATGGCCACTGATGGTGCAACGCTTTGCTGTACTAGCTGAAGCGCCCGATAGTGGCATCGCGCACACTGCCTTAACGCCTTACTTACAAGTGAGCGCAGAAAAATACACTCAAGCCTGCGCCAAATTCGGGGTGACAACAGATGCACCCGTTGCCATCTTTTGCCCCGGCGCGGAATACGGCCCTGCCAAACGTTGGCCAGTGCAGTACTTTGCCGAATTAGCGCAAGGCCTACGTGAACAAGGTTATGACATTTGGCTGATTGGCTCGCCCAAAGACAAAGATGAAGCAGAAAAAATTGTCGCTCTGGGTAACCCTCAAGTGGTCAACTTATGTGGCACAACAAATTTGGAAGAAGCTATCACCCTGATTTCTCGGGCGCGGCTAGTGGTGAGCAATGATTCTGGCTTAATGCATATTGCGGCGGCGTTAAACAGACCGCTGATTGCATTGTTTGGATCGAGTAGCCCGCAATTTACACCACCCATTTCAGATAAAGCACAGGTGCTGCGATTAGACTTACCTTGCAGTCCGTGCCTCAAACGCGAATGTCCGCTGGGACACTTCAACTGCATGATGCAACTCACACCACAATCCGTTGCTAAATACATTCCGATTTTAGCGCGCAACGCTGGATAAGCATCCGCGCAAAAAGCTTACAAATTACGGCTTTTTTTCAACAAGTCGTAAGCCAATTGAATATCTTTGGCCTGCTCGGTTGCCATCGCAATCATGTCTTCAGGTAGTCCTTGCCCCGTCAATTTATCGGGATGGTACTGGCTCATCAATTTGCGATACGCACGCTTAATCTCCGCATCGCTATTTTCTTTTGTCACCCCCAATGCCTTGTAAGCATCCTCTAATGCAACTGCTGTATCAACACCGCCTCCAGCAAAATGTGTTTGATTCAACACCATATCCATCAAGCGTTTGAAGGCGACTGGGCCATAACCAAGGTGTCCTGCAATCTGCACTAACAAGGCTTCTTCAGCAGGATGCAGATGTCCATCTGCCAGCGCCATCACAATCAAATACACCACCAGCATGTCTTTCAAATTGCTGGTGTGACCGCAAATCAGCATGAATCTTTTTAAGCTAGGTTCGATATCAAAATCAGTAGCTGAACCTTGCTTAAACAAGCTGATTGCGCGAGTTCGATGTGCTTCGGTCATCCCCAATTTCTGCATCAGCTGCTCAACGTGCGCAATCTCTTCCTCTGAAACCCGCCCATCCGCCTTGGCCAATTTCCCCATCGAGATAAATATGGTTTCCAGAAAAACAGTTTGCCGCATTGCATTACGCAGCGGATTGGCGCCTCCCGAACCGAAGGCGCGCACACGATCAATAATCGACCCTAAAATCAGTCCGAGCAGCACGCCCCACCAACCAAAAAAATAATATCCCAGCCCCATCCCAATCAACTTAAACACAGTCACTCCCTCACCCATAATCAGATTTTTCATTATACAGAAGGGAATCCCCAGCGCTGCTACACAGCCCAACTGGATTGACCCAAGTTAATTGACAGTGTGCAATCAACTCACCTAGAGTACAGCGCATGCGAATCGCACTTCATTTAGGACTTCATCATGTTTAATCGTCTTACCAATTCTCTGCTAATTTGTGCACTCCTCATCTTCTCATCAAGCGCTCGTGCATCTAGCTGCAATCCAAATGAGTCAGCTAACGTAGATATTAAAATCGCCCTACTCAAAGAGGCTGACTGCGCTAA
>JAGVFD010000167.1 GCA_020057805.1 Sideroxydans sp.
CGAGAGATTGCCGTCACCTTGGGAACCGAGATGTAGGTAAGCGCACTCATATCAACCTCAAACCACACCGGAGGATTAGGCAAATCATATTGTTGCTGCCATTGAGGGTGTAACTCGCCTATCCAGCCAATCTCTTGCTCAGCCAAGAAAATTTGGGCCGATTTTCCCGGATGAGAAGCCGTATGCGCGACCGCTTTGAAATTCAAAATAAGCGGCGAGAACAAAGCCTCGACATCACCTTTGACATCATAGAAATCGGAATTGAGCGTAGGGATTCCCCATTGTTCAGATTGCGCTCCGCCATAAGCGAGCCCCGCCAATCGCTCTTGTTGAACATAAGCATTTCCCACTTTCGAGAAACAGCCGCCAACTTCAAACAAGCGAACTCGCATCTGCTTACGTGCCAAATTGGTTCGTAACGATTCCATCAAGCCACCCAACAAGCTACTACGCATGACGCTCATCTGACTAGCAATAGGATTCTTCAAAGTAATCGGTGAGCTATTGCCACACAAATCACGCTCCCAAGCCGCGTCAACGAAAGCGTAATTAATCGTTTCTTGATAATCGCGCGCCACCATCGCTTGCAACACTTTAGCTAACGGGCGCTGTGCTTCGATGTTCGGCAAAATGCTCATGCGCGCTTGGATTGGCGCTGGCTGGATGTTTTCGTAACCATATACGCGCGCTACTTCTTCGATGAGATCTTCTTCGATTTCAATATCGAAACGATAACTCGGCGGTGTCACCCAAAATACTTCGTCTTGTTGCTCAAATGCCATCCCCAGACGTAACAAAATCTGTGCGATTTGTTCAGCAGCCAAGGCTACACCCAGCACGCGAAGCACGCGCGATGGTCGCAATTTAACTGGATGACGCACAGGCAATTCACCTTGAACTGCTGTCACTGCACCTGCTTGTCCACCACAAATGTCTAGTATCAGTTGAGTCGCACGAGCAAGCGCATCTCCAGTAGCAGAGAAATCAACACCACGTTCGTAGCGATAGGCCGCATCAGAACTAAAGCCAAGGCGGCGCGACTTACCTGCAATCACGCTAGGCGCGAAGAAGGCACTTTCCAAGAAAATATCCGTTGTGGTATCGCTTACAGCACTATCAGCGCCCCCCATCACACCAGCCAATGCGACGGGTTTTTTGGCATCCGCAATCACCAACATGTCGTCTTGCAAATCAATCGTCTGCTCATTCAATAATTTGAGTTTTTCACCTGCGTGCGCAAAACGCACTTCGATGTCGCCATTCAACTTATTCAAATCGAACGCATGCAAAGGCTGTCCCAATTCCAGCAACACATAGTTGGTCACATCCACCAATGCGCTGATGCTGTGTAATCCGCAACGTTCTAAACGCTTCACCATCCACGCCGGCGTTTGCGCTTGCGCATTGACCCCAGAAATGACGCGTCCGTTGTAACGTGGACATGCGTTAGCAGCCGTTATTTTTATTTTTTTGACTTGGGTATCTGTTTCGTTGAACGAAGCGGCTGGCACGGATGCCATCATAGTGCCCGTCAATGCAGCTACTTCACGCGCGATACCATTCAGCGACAAACAATCGCAACGATTGGGGGTGAGTTTGAGTGTGATGAGATGATCATTCAAATCAAGATGCTCGCGAATGCTCTGCCCTACCGTGGCATCCGCATCCAGCACCATCAAGCCGGCACTGTCTGCGGCCAAGCCTAATTCTTTTTCCGAACACATCATGCCGAAGGAGGCGATACCGCGCACCTTGGCTTGCTTAATTTCGATGCCGGGTAGTTTGGCTCCTACCAAAGCGCAGGGAGCTTTCATACCGACGGTTACGTTACCTGCGCCACACACAATCGTTAGCGGTTCAGCTTGACCCACATTCACCGTCAACACATTCAAACGATCTGCATCAGGATGTTTTTCTTTACTCAATACCTGCGCCACAACAACGTTATCGAATGCGGCAGCGACTGGCTTCATCTCCTCGACTTCCAGCCCCGCCATCGTCAAAAGATGTGACAACTCATCACTAGACAGCGACGGATTCACCAGACTACGTAACCAAGATTCTGAAAATTGCATAGTTAGTTAAATTGCTTTAAGAATTGAACGTCATTTTCAAAGAACAAACGCAAATCATTCACGCCATAGCGCAACATAGCTAGGCGCTCTACCCCCATACCGAAGGCGAAGCCGATGTACTTTTCACTGTCAATGCCGACATGCTTGAGCACGTTCGGATGCACCATGCCGCAACCACCAATTTCCAACCAGCCGCCCTTCCAGCTCATATCCATCTCGGCTGAAGGTTCGGTAAAGGGGAAGAACGAAGGACGGAAGCGCACTTGCATCTCTTCAGTCTCAAAATAATTTTGCAGGAAGTCAGCGATCACGCCTTTGAGATCTGCGAAGCTGACTCGCTCGCCAATCCACAACCCTTCAACTTGATGAAACATAGGTGAATGAGTCGCATCAGAATCCACACGATAGACTCGACCTGGCGCGATGATGCGAATATCTGGCATCGCATCTAGGTGTTTGTACTTCTCCATATGCGCTTGCATGTAGCGAATTTGAATGGGGGAAGTGTGCGTGCGCAACACATGCTGATCATCAATATAGAACGTATCGTGCATGGCACGTGCAGGATGATCTTCTGGGATGTTCAGCGCCGTAAAATTGTAGAAATCGTTTTCGATCTCTGGACCTTCAGCCACGGCATAGCCGATGGAATGAAATAGCGTCTCAATACGTTCCAAGGTGCGGGTCACAGGATGTAAGCCACCCACACTAGAGCTGCGTCCAGGCAATGTCACATCGAGTGATTCTGCTGCCAACTTGGATTGCAATGCGTGTTGTTGAATTGCGTCTCGGCGCGTCTGAAGCGCAGCCTCGATTTGTTGCTTAATTTGATTGATGCGTGCACCCGCAGCAGGACGTTCTTCAGCAGAGAGCTTACCCAAGCCTTTCAACAGACCTGTCAGACTTCCCTCTTTACCAAGGTAACGTGCTTTTGCATTTTCGAGCTCCACTGCGTCATGAATCGCAGCAAAACTTTTCAGTGCGTCATCGAGAATTGTTTGGAGTTCTTGCATTATTCAATAGTCAATCTTGAAACAAAAAAGGAGGCACTAAGCCTCCTTTTTTATATTGCGCAATAATTACGCGCCTAGGCTAGCCTTTGCTTGTGCGAAGATTTGAGCGAATGCTGGCTTATCAAACACAGCCAAATCAGCCAAAACCTTACGGTCGATCTCGATAGCAGCCTTCTTCAAACCATTCATGAAGACGCTGTATGGCAGACCTTGCTCACGTGCAGCCGCATTGATACGTGCAATCCACAAAGTGCGGAACTGACGTTTCTTTTGACGGCGGTCACGATAAGCATATTGACCAGCCTTCATCACCGCTTCTTTAGCGATGCGATAGACACTATTACGACGACCGCGGTAACCCTTGGCCTTAACTAAAATCTTCTTGTGACGCGCGCGCGCCGTTACACCACGTTTAACTCTTGCCATTTTTCAAATCTCCTTATGCGTAGGGCATCATGGCGCGAACAGACGCCGTGTTGGTTTCATGCACACCAGTCGAACCACGCAACTGACGCTTATTCTTTGTGGTCTTCTTGGTCAGGATATGACGCTTAAACGCTTGACCGCGCTTGATGGTACCGCCAGGGCGAACGACGAATCGTTTCTTCGCACTGCTTTTTGTTTTCATCTTTGGCATAACAACTCCATTTATTTGATGACACCGGGAGGTCTCTGACAGAAACACTTGAAAACCCGGAACCACTTGTATGGGACTCTTTGCACAACCACCGCAACGGCGAGCCCCTTGCTCCGCTGCGATACAAACTTATTTCTTCTTGGGACCGAGCACCATCACCATTTGACGGCCTTCGAACTTTGGATATTGCTCAACCACACCATGCTCGTCCAAATCAACTCTGATTCGCTCAATTAGGCGCATACCGATTTCTTGATGCGCCATCTCACGACCACGGAAACGCAAAGTAATCTTGGTTTTATCGCCGTCAGTCAAAAATTTAATCAAATTGCGCAACTTAATGTTGTAGTCGCCATCGTCCGTACCAGGACGGAATTTGATTTCTTTGACCTGAACTTGTTTTTGCTTAAGCTTGGCTTCGTGTTGTTTCTTGGCTTCGGCATATTTGAATTTACCGAT
Source organism: Sideroxydans sp. (assembly GCA_020057805.1). Taxonomy (GTDB): domain Bacteria; phylum Pseudomonadota; class Gammaproteobacteria; order Burkholderiales; family Gallionellaceae; genus Sideroxyarcus. The sequence goes on from JAGVFD010000167.1 coordinate 4,185, forward strand.
ATCCATAATGCGACAAACGGGGGGTTCGGCCAAAGGCGCGATTTCCACCAAATCCAATTCCGCCACATCTGCCAAACGCAGGGCTTCCGCCACCGCCACGACACCTAGCTGCTCTCCCTCCGCGCCGATGAGCCGCACCTGAGGTGCTGTAATCTGCTCATTCATCCGCTGCGACTTATCTTGTGCTATTGCAAATTCTCCATTAAAAAAATTAAACCGTGCTATCCGCCTAGCAGTTCGGTTTTTAAGCGTTGAATCAACGCCTCCACCGACATCTGCCCAAGGTCTTCACCTTGGCGGTTTCGCACGGCAACGAGCTTGGCAGCGACTTCCTTATCACCCAGAATTAACTGGTAAGGCAACTTCTGCAAGCTATGTTCTCGTATTTTATAGGTAATCTTCTCGTTGCGCAAATCCGATTGCACTCTAAAGCCTGCTGCGCGCAGCGTTTCCGTCACTTGCGTGCTGTATTCGGCTTGACCTTGCGAGATATTCATCACCACCAACTGCACGGGAGCTAACCACAAGGGCATCGCACCCGCATGATTTTCAATCAACATGCCGATAAAACGCTCCAAAGATCCGAGAATTGCGCGATGTAACATCACGGGTGTTTTGCGAGTATTGTCCTCATCAACAAACTCCGCACCCAAGCGACCAGGCATAGAGAAGTCCACTTGAATCGTGCCACACTGCCACGAACGACCAATCGCGTCTTTAATGTGGAATTCAATCTTCGGACCGTAGAAAGCACCTTCGCCCGGTAATTCGATCCACTCCAAACCAGATGCACGCAAAGCTGCACGCAGGGCATTTTCTGCCTTATCCCAAATATCGTCAGAACCCACGCGACTTTCTGGGCGCAACGCCAACTTCACCGTCACATCATTGAAACCAAAATCCTTGTAGACCTTGAGCACCAGCGCATTGAACGCTGTCACTTCTGACTCAATCTGCGCTTCTGTACAGAAGATATGCCCATCGTCTTGAACAAAACCGCGCACGCGCATAAGACCATGCAAACCGCCCGATGGCTCATTGCGATGGCAAGAACCAAACTCACCGTAGCGCAACGGAAGCTCACGATAGGAACGCAGATCCGCATTGAACACCTGAATATGCCCAGGGCAGTTCATCGGCTTGATTGCGTATTCGTGCTTCTCCGATTCGGTGGTGAACATGCCCGCTTTGAAGTGCTCCCAGTGACCCGACTTTTCCCACAACACGCGATCAATAATCTGCGGGCAACGCACTTCCTGATAGCCGTTGTCGCGATAGACACTACGCATGTACTGCTCGATTGCCTGCCACAGCGCCCAGCCCTTGGGATGCCAGAACACCATACCTGGCGCTTCATCCTGCATATGGAATAGATCGAGCTGCTTACCCAACTTACGGTGGTCGCGCTTTTCCGCCTCTTCGATCTGCATCAGGTACACATCAAGCTCTTCCTTCTTCGCCCAAGCCGTACCGTAGATGCGCTGCAACATCTCGTTCTTGGAATCGCCACGCCAATAAGCACCAGCGACCTTCATCAATTTGAACGCTTTTAACTTACCCGTCGAAGGAACGTGAGGGCCGCGACACAGGTCGGTGAACTCACCTTCGCTATACAGCGATACATCTTGGTCAGCGGGAATAGATTCGATGATTTCAGCTTTGTAGGCTTCGCCGATAGATTTGAAATAAGCCACCGCCTCATCGCGCGGCAACACCTTGCGCGTCACGGGCAAATCTTTTTTAGCCAGCTCTGCCATACGCTTTTCGATGGCAATTAAATCTTCTGGCGTAAAGGGGCGCGAATAGGCGAAGTCATAGAAGAAACCGTTTTCGATAACAGGACCGATGGTAACTTGCGCTTCAGGGAATAGCTGCTTAACGGCATACGCCAACAAGTGCGCCGTCGAGTGACGAATGAGATCGAGACCGTCTGCATCTTTGTCAGTGATGATGGCCAGATTCACATCCGCAGAAATTAGGTATGAAGTATCGACAACTTGATCGCCCACTTTTCCAGCAAGTGCGGCGCGAGCCAGCCCCGCACCGATGCTCTGTGCAACTTCGGCGACGGTAACGGAATGGGGGAAAATTCTTTGCGATCCATCAGGCAAAGTAATGATTGGCATATTGATTCCTAAAAATACAAAGTGCGGCAGAGCCGCACTTTGAATTGGTAGGCACGATTGGACTCGAACCAACGACCCCTTGGATGTCGACCAAGTGCTCTAACCAGCTGAGCTACGCGCCTGTAAAAGGACGCGCATTGTAACTGAAGTGTTTCTACACGCCAAGAATTTAGTGTGAATCTTACGGGGATGCGGCGCTAATTGGGTGACGACATTGCCTGCTTACGCATATGAGTCTTCGCCAAAATTACACCCATCAATACTGTGTAGGTGTGTAATTTTGGTTACGACATCACATGCTTACGCATATGAGTCTTCGCCGAAATTACACCCATCAATACTGTGTAGGTGTGTAATTTTCAAAGCGCGTGAACTCGCCACGGAA
>JAGVFD010000170.1 GCA_020057805.1 Sideroxydans sp.
GCTCGATTACCCTCACCCGATTTTTAATTGAGCAGGGTGCAGACGCCATCGTCATCGCTTGCAATACCGCCACCGCTGCCGCCGCCCACACCCTGCGTGTCAAGTTCAACCACGTGCCCATCATCGGCATGGAGCCTGCGGTTAAGCCTGCGGTTGCCGCAACACAGCGCGGCGTGGTGGGCGTGTTAGCCACGGTCGGCACGTTAGAAAGTGCGCGCTTCGCCGCCTTGCTAGAAAAATATGCAGGGCATGTAAAAATTGTTACGCAAGGCTGCCCAGGTTTGGTTGAAATGGTCGAGCGCGGCGATTTACGCAGCCCAGCAACGCGCCAGCTCATCGAGCGTTACACCGCACCGTTGTTGGCGCAAGGCGCAGACACGCTCATCCTCGGTTGCACTCACTATCCTTTCCTCGCCCCCTTAATTCGCGAAGTCGTCGGCACAGACATTACCTTGGTGGATACCGGCGCCGCCGTTGCGCGGCATTTGCAACAACGCATCCAAACCGAATTACCCTCCCGCGTAATGGGCGATGCTTCCACGCAGTTTTACACCAGCGGCGAAGTTGAACCCGCCGCACACATCATGTCGGGGTTGTGGGGAGAGCCCATCGAGGTGCGCTCTGTTCCTCCTGCCTTTGCCTAAAATACGTCAAGTTGAACAAGCTTGTGCTTTACGTATAATCGAGCGTGTCTATTACCTCAAAGAGGTTAAATATGAATACCGCTGAACACGCCTTGATTGAAAAAATTTTGCAATTGCCTCCACTGCGTTTGGCCGAGGTTACAGATTTCGTGGATTTTTTGCGCAGCCGCGAAACCGATCGCGCACTCGTTCAGGCCGCCACACAAACAGCTACCGCTAGCTTTACTGCTGTATGGGATAACGATGCAGATGCCGTGTATGACGCTGTTAAATAAGTTACGCATCTGCACATGACCATCCTCCTGCACCAATTCGGCGACATCATCCTCGTTCCTTTTCCCTTCACCAATCAACTGGCAACTAAACAGCGACCTGCCGTTGTTATTTCGAGCGCGGCCTATCATGCAAACCGCGCCGATTTGCTCATCATGGCGATTACCAGCCAAGCGCATACCGCTCCTGACTTTGCGAGTATCGAATTAATTAACTGGAAAACAGCGGGACTTCTTAAACCCTCATACGCCAAACCCGTGTTGACCACCATTGAGCAAACGCTCGTTATACAACGCATGGGTAGCCTTTCCTTAAACGACCAAAACGCCTTGCGCCAAATGCTCACGCAAATTATTGGATAGCCAAATGACCCACCACTACACCCTCACCATCTCCTGTCCTGACCGCGCGGGCATCATCGCTGCTGTGAGTGGCTTTATTGCACAGCATGGCGGCTTCATCGTTGAGGCGAGTTATCACACCGACCAAGACGCGCAGCTATTTTTTATGCGTCAAGAAATTCGTGCGGATTCTTTGCCCTTTGATGCGGCAGAATTCCAGCGACGTTTTGAAACGTTAGCGCGCGAGTTCAACATGGTGTGGCAATTGGCGGACTCGGCGATTAAAAAGCGCCTTGTCGTGCTGGTGAGCAAGCAAGACCATTGCTTGAATGACTTATTGCATCGCTGGCGCAGTGGAGAGTTGGAAGTGGACATTCCCTGTGTGATTTCTAACCACGAAGATTTGCGTAGTTTTGTGGAATGGCATGGCATTCCATTTATCTATGTGGACATGCAAGATAAGCCCGCCGCGTTTGAAAAAATTGCCGCACTGTTCGAGCAACATCGCGGTGACAGCATGGTGCTAGCGCGCTTCATGCAAATTATTCCGCCCGCGTTGTGCCAGCGTTTCCCAGGTCGCATCATCAACATTCATCACAGCTTTTTGCCTTCCTTCGTCGGCGCGAAGCCGTATCACCAAGCGTATCAACGCGGTGTAAAGCTCATCGGTGCGACTTGCCATTACGTCACCGACGAGCTCGATGCTGGCCCTATCATCGAACAAGACACGGTGCGTATCGACCACGGCGACACCCCTGATGATTTGGTGCGCTATGGTCGTGACATCGAAAAGACTGTGCTGTCGCGCGGCCTGCGCTACCACGTGGAAGATCGAGTGCTGGTGTGTGGCAACAAAACCATCGTATTCCGTTAATTGCCCGAACCTATTCTCAGCGGCGAACTCTATAAGGCGAATCTTTTTCGCGTGAACCGCTCCCCTCCATGCCCGCAATCCGCATAGGCAATTACTCCATCGTTCGCAAGTTAGGCGAAGGGGCAACCTCAAATGTGTATTTAGCCATGCGCGATAAATCGTATGCATCGGTAGCGCTTAAACAGTTGCGCAAGGGATGTCAAACCGATTTGCATAAAGCTATGTTCACCACCGAAGTGGAGTTGGGCAGCAAGATGCATCACCGCAACATCGTGCATGTGATTGATGCCAATCTGAACGAAAAAAGTGGGGCGTATTTAGTGATGGAATACATCAACGGCACGCCGCTAGATAATTACGACCACATGGATACATTGTTGCCGATTGAGAAGGTGTTATCGGTGATTGAACAGGTGGCAGACGCCTTGCAATACGCGGCTTTATTGGGCGTGGTGCATCGCGATGTGAAGCCGGGCAACCTTATTTTGATGCCCAACGGTATCGCCAAATTGACCGACTTCGGTTGCGCGATTCCCACCAGCAAGATGGGCGAAGTGGTGGCGGGTAGCTTGGCGTATATGTCGCCCGAACAATTAGAAGGTGAGGCGCTAGATCAGCGCACCGACATTTATGCCTTGGGTGCGGTGTTATATCGCTTGCTCACTGGCAAACATACTTTTGAAGCCGATAACCAATTTGATGCACTCATCGCGATTTTGAATTTCCCCATCATTCCGATTCAAACGTATCGCAAAGATTTGCCGCCCATTTTGGTACGCGTCATCGAACGTGCATTACAAAAAGACATCACTGCGCGCTATCAAACGTGGGAAGACTTCATTCGTGAATTTGCCGCCGCCACCAAAGCCATTCGCGAGTCTGACGTCGATCTCGACATCAATCGTGGCTTCAGTATGAACACCCAAAAAGCCATCTCTTACAACCTTTCCACCTCACGCCAATTTTCGCGCAGCGGCTATTCTAGAAGCGGCTTCTCGCGCAGTTCGATGCCTGACTAATCTTCCCTCACCTATTTGGGTGATGTATGTTGCATCCAAGCTTGCTATAAAATTCACTCTGGCGACTGCCAAGCAAATCACTGCATGTAATGAATGACCGATAAACAATGTCGAGGCGCAAATTGATTACACACATTAGAAGCTCGCTACTCATCGCACTGATGTTGCTATCACAGACAGTATGGGCGGATGGCACAGGAATCTCCTTCGATGTCGGAACGGCGGGTAATGGCGTGGAACTTGCCACTGGCATTAACGATGATTTCGACGCGAGAATCGGCTTCCACAGTATTAACTCAAAAGATTTCACTCTGCTTGAGCCAACACGCTTCGTTGACACTGCCAATTCGCGCAAGGAAGTTGAGTTGCTTGCAGATTGGCATCCATTTCAGAATGAGTTCAGAACCACTGTAGGGCTCATTTATTATTCAGCGAATCATCAGTTATCGAAGTCCTCTTCTATTTCAAAAATTACAACAACGACAAAGACTGACCCTTTTTCTGATTTTTTCAATTGGTGGTTCAGTGTGATGACTTTAGGTTTGATTAAACCCGACCAGGTTACAGAGACATCAACCATATCGACATGGGCGGATTTTGGTACGCATACCCACGATGTTAAATATCGAACCCTTGCCCCCTACCTAGGGGTGGGATATGGCAGTCCCGTCAATAAAAAATCAGGGCTCGAAATCAAAGTGGACATCGGTTATCTCTATCGCGGCTTACCTTCCGTCACCAGCAATTTTGCTTGCGGCACGTCGAACCCCGTAGGTAGCCCAACTTGTGCGGCCTATCAAAATGATTTGGCCGCTCAAGAAGTCGCCATGAAGAATAATTTCCCCCAATGGATGCCTAGAGTGGCGCTGGGTCTGTCGTACGCTTTCTAATTCAAGAATTTTTAATGTTGATGCAGCACTTAACTCGTTAGGAGTAAAAGATGAACTCATTCCCCCCTAAAGCCTATGCGCTGCCAATACTGGCAAGCATGTTCTTATCCGCGTGTGGCGGCTCAACTACGAATTCTTCGCTCACCACGACGACACCCCCTCCTGGTTCATTCATTCAAAGTTATACCGCCTCATGGAGTGCAGGTGAAATTGTCCAACTGGGCATAGACACCACCACCATGACCTACACCTTCAAAATTTTACTATCGAGTCACAGCTTGGCGGGGAAAACGGGCAAGGGGAATATCACTTCGCAAAATGCCGATGGCAGTTTTAACTTGGCTGCATCGCCCGATGGCGTGGTGTTTGGCGGGAAAATATTTGCTGTGAAAAATGGCGAAGTATCGGGATATGTCAGCGCATCCCTACTGGCGGGCTACACCTTCAACGTACCCGTACTGGGCACAAGCAACCCTATCCTAACTATTCCCAGCATGGCAGGCACCTACAATTACGTGTCCTACAGCTGCCCCACTGCCACTTCAGGCAACGTTATTGGCACAGCAAGTTGCACAACTGATTTCGGCACGATGTCGATTGCAAACAGCTTCACTTTCTTGCGCTGCAACCAACAAGACTTAACCACCAATGCGACTTGCGCATCGTCTTCAACAGGCACACTGTCAGTCGCCAATTCTGTTGCTACTTCCACCGCTGTCCCTGGCGTGTTCAACATGACACGCAACGGCGCAACCACTTCGGGATGGATGTTTGCTTACACAGCCGCCAACGGCAAACGCGTCGCCGTTGTAGATTTAATTGAAGCCGCTGCTGCCGGCTCATATGGCTATGGGCAAATGGTGATGACCGATCAGTCGGCTGTTGTGTCAGCAGACATCGACGGCAAATATGCGCTATTCAACTTTATCGAAGGCGCAAAGCCCACCACCCTAGCGGGCACGGGCTACACCACAGGCAGCACATCAACCACAACGGGCAGCATCAACCTCAACACGCCTTGGCCAGGTATGGTGACGTGGTCAGACTCCACCGCCCAATATGGCGGGCATGCCATCATTGCAGGGACAGGCATATTTGCTTCGCAAATGACCCCCTCCACCGTTGGCCCATTCTCCTCATTCACTAGCAAATGGTTTGAAGTTGGGTTGAAGCACTAAATTAAACCATTACACACAAGGTAGTTGTTCGCCGTTTGGGAATTCGGCAAGACGTTCTATCAACATCGAAAGGCTTTACTGAAATCACATCGCCCCCGTTACTCCCCATCGCCATCTAATCCTAGTTCCTGAACTTTTCGCGTGAGGGTGTTGCGCCCCATACCGAGAAGGGTGGCGGCTTCGATTCGTTTGCCGCCGGTGTGTTGCAACGCATGGGTGATGAGGGTGCGCTCCAAATCTTGGCTTAAGGTGTCGAGCAAATTGAGTTCGCCGCGCTGCAAGGCGAGGATAACGTGTTGCGCCAAGGCATCGCGCCAATCACTGGTGGGGGTGGCGGCATCACGCCACTCACTAGGCAGGTCAGCAATTTCCACTTGTTGTGTGGGCGTCATCACCGTGAGCCAGTGACATAAATTTTCTAACTGACGCACATTGCCGGGAATATCTTGCGCGGTCAGGTAATTCAGCGCGGATTCACTCAACACTTTTTGCGCCACGCCTAATTCTTTTGCACTCTTGTTCAGGAAGTGCTGCGCCAACTCTGGAATATCTTCACGCCGTTCGCGCAGTGGCGGTAGGCGCAGACGAATGACGTTGAGCCGATGAAATAAATCTTCACGGAATAAACCTTGCTTCACGCGTTCGTCGAGGTTTTGGTGGGTGGCAGCGATGATGCGCACATTGGCTTTTATGGGCTGATGTCCACCCACGCGATAGTAATTCCCGTCGGACAATACGCGCAGCAAGCGCGTTTGCAGCTCGGCAGGCATATCACCAATTTCATCTAGAAAAAGTGTGCCCCCTTCCGCTTGTTCAAAGCGTCCCACGCGCGTAGCAGCAGCGCCGGTGAACGCGCCTTTTTCATGACCGAACAGTTCTGACTCCAGCAAATCTTTGGGTATCGCAGCCGTATTAATGGCCACAAATGTTTTGTTAGCGCGAGCGCTATGCCGATGTAGCGCTTGCGCCACCAGCTCTTTACCCGTCCCCGATTCGCCGTTAATGAGCACGGTGGCATTGGATTGTGCGAGACGACCAATAGTGCGAAAAACTTCTTGCATGGCAGGTGCGTGTCCCAGGATGTCGGGCACGTTGCTAGTCTCATCGGGACGCTTATTTTTTTGTTGGCTTTGCACCAGCGCACGCTGCACCAATTCAACCGCATGATTCACATCAAATGGCTTGGGCAGGTATTCAAATGCGCCACCTTGAAACGAGGACACCGCGCTTTCCAAGTCAGAATAGGCCGTCATAATAATCACGGGCAAAGTGGGATAGTCGCGACGCATTATCTGCAATAGATCCAGGCCCGAGCTGCCAGGCATACGAATGTCACTCATCACCACTTGTGGCAATCCATTGCGCAATTCAGGCAACGCTTCATCTGCAGAAGCGAAGCTCTTAAATTCAATTTGCGCGCGCGTCAGTGCTTTTTCCAGCACCCAACGAATAGAGCGGTCATCGTCAATAATCCAAACGGGTTTCATGTTGGCCTACTCTCTGTGAGAAATTTATTTCCTACCACTTTTCGATTAAAACCTAACCCCTTCCAACCTCCCCCTGTCGTGAGCTTGTCAAACAGGGACAGCGAGGGGGTTAGCACTTAAACCTAAATGCGCGCCAAATTAGCTTGCTAAGGGCAGCGTCACGCTGAAACTTGTGCGCCCTGGCTCGCTTTCAAACTCAATACTACCTTGATGTTGACTCACAAAATCTTGCGCTAAGGTGAGGCCGAGTCCATGTCCATCTGCTCGCCCCGACACCAGCGGATAAAAAATTTTATCGCGCAGATGATCGGGAATGCCGGGACCGTTATCAATGATCTGTAGCGCAATCGCAAGGCGATGGCGCTTCTTTAACAAGGTAACTTGACGCGCAATCCGTGTGCGCAGTGTGATGCTTCCTCGTCCTTGCATGGCTTGCGACGCGTTACGCACAATGTTGAGTACCACTTGAATCAACTGTTCTTTATCGCCGTGTAGTTCGGGCAAACTTAAATCATAGTCCCGCTGAATCAACAGACCTTCTGGAATTTCTGCCGACACCACACTGCGTACGCGCTCCAATACCTCATGAATGTTGAGCGCGCTGAATTTGGGTGCAAGTTGCGGGGTCAACAAGTTTTCCATGAGCGAACGCAAGCGGTCCGCTTCTTGAATAACCACTTGCGTATATTCGCGTAGCGCGGGGTTGTCTAATTCTTGTTCCAGTAGTTGCGCCGCACCCCGAATACCCCCCAATGGATTTTTAATTTCGTGCGCCAAATTACGCAACAACAAACGATTCGCCTGCGTCTGATCTTGCATTTGCGCTTCGCGCGCCAACTTCAACGGTCGGTCAATGGTATGAAATTCCACCAACAACGCATCCAACGCCAACGGGGTCACGCTACAACTCACATGCAATTTATGATCCAACGTGTGCGTGCTCAATATCATGTCGTGTTCAATATGACAGGAGCGCGTGGTTAATGCTGACTGCATGGCCGCCGCCAACTGCTCGGCCTGCGTGAATAATTGCAGAAATGGATGTCCCAATAAATTACTGTGACTCACGCCCAACAAATTTTCTGCCGCTGTATTGAGGTAGCTCACGCGCGCCTGCACATCGAGCATCACGATTGCGGTATTCAACTGCTCTAAAGTTAATGTGTCCTGGCTTGGCTTCACTGAATTATCTCGAATCACTTTGTTTTGAGGTATGGTTCATTTTATTACACCCTAGCACAGCGCCAAGCTTTCTCATGCCTGCAACCGACCTACTAGCAGTACATGAAAAATACACGGCGCAAATCACTGCACACTAAAACAACTTGCTTCGATTTTTCTGTTTGTGTGTGTGCTAGTTTAAGTAAAGCAATAAGCGAGCCACGCCCATTTTCATTTCACTGCGCCTGCAACTATTCAACACACTTACTGCATCCACATTTTTTGGCATGCTACTTGCTGATTCTTAATTCATTCATTACACGTAGTAAGTTAATCATGAAAATTGCGCATGACGAATACCTCAAAATCACCGCTTACGACGAGTTGTTGAACACCAATCTAACCCCTCGTAAAGCGGCACAACCTTTATTCGACTACCTCAATTCATTGGACGCTGAGGAGTTGTTGGCGCGGCGCGAGGCGGTCGAGGCCACCATCATGGCGATGGGCATCACCTTCACCATCTACAGCGAGGCCGGCAACATCGACAGGGCATGGCCTTTTGACGTGATACCGCGCGTGATGGGACGTAGTGAATGGGATCCCATCCAAGCTGGACTCAAGCAAAGGCTGAAGGCGCTCAACCTGTTCATCAACGATCTGTATAACGAACAGCAAATCATCAAGGACGGCATCTTCCCTGCCGAGGTGTTGGAAGGTTCTGTCAACTTTCGCAAACAGTGCATCGGCGTAACGCCCCGTTTTGGCGTGTGGGCGCACGTATGTGGCACCGACTTGGTGCGCGACAAGGATGGCACCGTTTATGTGCTTGAAGATAATCTGCGCGTTCCTTCCGGCGTGTCTTACATGCTGGAGAATCGTCAGATCATGAAGCGCATCTTCCCCGAGGTGTTCCGCACGACCAACATCTTGCCGGTGGATGATTACCCCACCCAGCTCTACCACACGCTGGCGGCACTCTCACCTCGTCCCGGCGACCAACCCGTCATCGCGGTGCTGACGCCCGGCATCTACAACTCGGCCTATTTCGAACACAGCTATCTGGCGCAACAGATGGGCGCATTCTTGGTCGAAGGACAAGACCTGTTAGTGGGCGTGGATGATGTGGTGTACATGAAGAACATCTTCGGCTTGCAACGTGTGGATGTGATCTACCGTCGCATCGACGATAACTTCCTCGACCCTGAAGCATTCAGCCCAGATTCCATCCTCGGCGTACCTGGACTGATGCGCGCATGGCGCAAAGGTACTGTCGGCATCGCCAACGCACCTGGTGCGGGCGTGGCAGACGACAAGGTGGTGTATGCCTTCGTACCGCAAATCATCAAATACTATCTGGATGAAGAACCCATCCTCGCCAATGTCCCGAGCTACCTGTGCATGTACCCTGACCAATGCGAATACGTGCTGAAGAATCTGGACAAGTTGGTGGTGAAGCCCGCGAATGAATCCGGTGGCTACGGCATGCTCATCGGTCCGCGTGCCACACAGGAAGAGCGCGATCAATTCGCTAAACTCATCCGCGCCAATCCACGTAACTACATGGCGCAACCGA
>JAGVFD010000202.1 GCA_020057805.1 Sideroxydans sp.
AAATGATGCAATAGATTTCGACAACAGGGTTTGGATTTAAGCGTGGAATACATTAAGTAATGAATCAGGTAGTTTGCGCGTCTTCTCAAGTAAAATTCGCCGCTGATAATGATTTAGAGTTTGCTTATGCGTATTTTAATTTCCAATGATGATGGTTATTTCTCTCCCGGACTGGCTTGTCTAGCCCAGCATTTGGCTACGATAGCTGAGGTGGTGGTGGTTGCACCAGAGCGAGATCGTAGCGGTGCGAGTAATTCGCTGACGCTGAATCGCCCGTTGAATTTGAAGCGCGCCGCGAGCGGTTTTTATTATGTGGATGGCACGCCTACCGACTGTGTGCACTTGGCTGTGACAGGCATGTTGGATACCCAGCCCGATATGGTGGTTTCGGGTATCAACTCTGGTGCCAATATGGGGGATGACACTATTTATTCCGGCACGGTGGCGGCTGCGACGGAAGGTTTTTTACTCGGCATCCCCGCTATTGCCATCTCGATGGCTAAGCATGACCCCGTGCATTACGACACGGCGGGTAGGGTGGCGGTGGAGTTGGTTCAGCGTTTTCAAAAACAACAACATGCACAGCCTTGGTTGCTCAATGTGAATGTGCCCGACGTACCTTATGCGCAATTGCAGGGCATGCAAGTAACGCGTTTGGGCAAGCGTCATAAGGCCGAGCCCGTTATTAAAAGTAGCAATCCGCATGGACAGCCTGTTTATTGGGTGGGGGCGGCGGGTAAGGCGCAAGATGCAGGCGAAGGCACTGATTTTTACGCGATTGCGCAGAGCAGTGTGTCCATCACTCCCTTGCAAATCGACCTTACGCAATATAGTCAGCTGGATGCGGTACGTTCGTGGTTGGCTGCGGAAGTGGCGATGCGCAGCATCGGGGTGAACAGCGACGTCTCCCTTGCGGGGAGCGGGAATAAGTGAACTCCTTGCACGCTGGCATTGGCATGACCTCGGCGCGCACGCGAGGTCGCATGATTGAGCGTCTGCGTACGCAAGGCATTCAAGACGAAGTGGTTCTGGCCGCCATGAGTAGTGTGCCTCGGCATGTGTTTATTGACGAGGCGCTATCCTCGCGCGCTTATGACGATGTATCGCTGCCTATTGGTCACGGGCAGACAATTTCACAGCCTTACATTGTGGCGCGTATGACGGAGATTTTGCGCAATGGCAAGCAGCTAGGGCGCGTGTTGGAAGTGGGTACGGGATGCGGCTATCAAGCGGCGGTCTTGGCGCAAGTCGCGAAAGAAGTTTATAGCGTCGAGCGTATTCAACCCCTGTATTTGCGCGCTAAAAAACAGCTGTTCGATTTGAAACTGCGTAATGTGAATGTGCGCTATGCCGATGGCACGTCTGGCTTGAGTGATGGCGCTCCATTTGAGGGCATCATTATGGCCTGTGCCGCGCCAGCGCTATCGGATGCGCTGAAAGAGCAATTGGCGGTGGGTGGTAGAATGGTGCTGCCGATTGGCACGCAGGAGCAGTACCTTTATTTAATCGAGCGCACTGAAGCGGGTTTTCGTGAAACACGTTTGGACGCGGTGAAATTTGTACCTTTGTTGTCGGGAAAAACATGACAGTCGTTGCATTCTCCAAAAAACATACAGCGCTCGTTTCGGCAACATTAGTTGCCGTTTTATTATCCGCGTGTGGCGCTCCCGCCCCCAGTCATCGCAAAGCGCCTATTGAAGAGCGCAGCGTAAATGGATCAAGCCCTATCCCTGTGGCTAAACCTGCTCCTACCAGCACCCGCAAAACTCATGTGGTGCAAAAAGGTGACACGCTTTACAGCATTGCTTTTGTAAATGGCGTGGATTACCGCGAAGTGGCGGAGTTGAACCATTTGACGGATCCTTCCTCCATTAAAATTGGCCAACAATTAAGTTTGGATGTGCCGCTGAATGAGGCCGTGTCGCCCAAGCCAGAAGTTAAGCCGATTGCTGCACAGCCTCGTCCAGCATTAGGCGGCGTACGCACGCAACCCAAAGTGGGCAAGCTGATTTATGCTGAAAACGCCTTGGCTAAAGCAGAGCGTATGCAAGATGATGTGGCGCAACTTAATGCTCCAATCACTACGCTTCATGCAGAAGCCCCTGTCATCTCGTCCCCGCCCAATTCCAAGCAAAGCAAAGTGGAAGATACCGATGAACCGATGGAATGGGGTATGCCCACCAGCGGCAAAGTGATTGCTGGGTTTTCCGAAAGTGCAAATCGCAAAGGTGTTGATATTGCGGGAAAACGCAGCCAGGTTATCGTGGCCAGTGCGGCGGGCAAAGTGGTGTACAGCGGCAGCGGATTGCGTGGCTATGGCAAGCTTATTATCATTAAGCACAACAAAACTTTCTTGAGTGCCTACGCACACAACGATCAAATTGTAGTGAAAGAAGGGCAGAGCGTGAGCAAAGGGCAGAAGATTGCCGAGATGGGCAATACCGATGCCGACCAAGTGAAACTGCACTTCGAGATTCGCAAACAAGGCAAGCCGGTCGACCCAGCCAAATATCTGCCGCTGATTAAATCTTGAGTGAATCCACTTTAAGTACGACTAATCACAGTCGCGACAGCGCAGGCTTGCGCTACGTCTACCCCGTTGTTTCGCGCCGTGCGGGCGGCATCTCCATCGGTATCAACCTTAATCCTAATAACGCTTGCAACTGGCGCTGCTTGTATTGCCAAGTCCCCAACCTTGTGCGCGGCACTGCGCCGCTCATTGATTTGCCGCTGTTGGAAAAAGAGTTGAGCGGTTTTTTGTACGAAATTCAGCATGGCGATTTTATGCAGCGCGTCCCGCTGGAGGCACGCCGTGTTAATGACATCGCCCTTTCGGGAAATGGCGAGCCGACCAGCGCACAGGAATTCGCCGATGTCATCGAACTCATTGCCCAACACAAGCCCGCCGACCTCAAATTGGTGCTCATTACCAATGGCAGTCTCATGCAGCGCGATAATGTGCAACAAGGCTTGCGGCGCATGGCGCAATTGAATGGCGAGGTTTGGTTTAAGTTGGATCGTGCTAGTGAAGCGGGCATGTCCTTGGTGAATGACACCAAAATGACAATGGATAAGGTCAAGCAAAATCTCGCTACCGCCCTCGACTGCTGCCCTAATACGTGGCTGCAAACCTGCTGGTTCGCCTTGGATGGCATGGCACCCAGTCAGCAAGATGAAGACGACTACTTGAATTTTCTCGCAGCCTTATTGCGCAGCGGTAGCAAACCGCAAGGTGTGTTGCTATATAGCTTGGCACGCCCCTCATTGCAGCAAGAAGCATCAAGACTGTCTGTACTGCCCCCTGAAAAATTGGAAAGCTTTGCCTGCCGTATTCGCGCGTTGGGTGTGGAAGTGCGTGTAGCAGACTAATTGCCCTTGGGCGCAGGGTTTTAAGGTAAGCACTTCCATTAATCGAGTTGAAAGTGCATGTAAGTCTTTAATTTTCCCTTGGATTGGGTTGAATCAGCGTGCTGCTTCGGTTACAATGCGCGCCCTGTTTATGCGGCAATTCGCTGTGCAAACGGGAATTCACACACTCGTTCATGTTGGGGTGTCCCTTTTGGGGATCAGGCTGGCGAGTGGAAGACTTAACCCTTAACGATAGGAAAATCACATGTCAGTAACCATGCGTCAAATGTTGGAAGCTGGTGTCCATTTTGGTCACCAAACACGTTTCTGGAACCCAAAGATGGCACCTTACATCTTTGGTCATCGCAACAAAATTCATATTGTGAACTTGGAAAAGACCGTCGTGATGTTCAACGACGCGATGAAAGAAGTTCGCAAAGTATCCTCCAAAAAAGGCAGTGTTCTGTTCGTTGCAACCAAGCGCCAAGCCCGCGAAATCATTCGCGAAGAAGCGATTCGCTCGGGTTCTCCTTTTGTGGATCATCGTTGGTTGGGCGGCATGCTCACCAACTTCAAGACAGTGCAAATCTCCATCAAGCGCCTGAAAGAATTGGAAGCGATGATTGCTGACGGCAGCATCGACAAAGCATCGAAAAAAGAAGGCTTGGTTTTGCGTCGCGAACTGGAAAAGTTAGAGCGCAGCTTGGGCGGCATTAAGGACATGAACGGCTTGCCTTCCGCTATCTTTGTTATCGACGTGGGCTACCAAAAAGGCACCGTGACTGAAGCGCAAAAGCTGGGCATTCCAGTGATTGGCGTGGTGGATACCAACCACAGTCCAGCCGGTGTGGATTTCATCATTCCAGGTAATGATGACTCTAGCCAAGCGATTCGCTTGTATGCGCGCGGCGTGGCTGATGCCATTTTGGAAGGTCGTGAGCAAGCAACTAATGCATTAACTGCGGAAATCGCAGCTGGCGCAGCGGCGTAAGTCAGCCCGCCACAACGAGGGGGCGCAAGCCCCCTTTTTTGTAACTAGATTTTGTATTTGAATGATAGGAGTTTGATATGGCTGACATCACCGCAAGTATGGTGAAAGAACTGCGCGAGGCTACGGGTCTTGGCATGATGGAATGTAAAAATGCGTTGGTTGAAACCCAAGGCGATGCCAAGGCGGCAGAAGAATTGTTGCGCATTAAGAGTGGTGCGAAAGCTAGCAAAGCTTCGTCACGTGTTACTGCCGAAGGCGTTATTGGTGCGTTCTTGGTGGCTGATGGCAAGACGGGAGCGGTTGCAGAAATTAACTGCGAGACCGACTTCG
>JAGVFD010000155.1 GCA_020057805.1 Sideroxydans sp.
CCCGTCACGATATGAATCTCCACCTCCAAGCGCATACCGCTCATGCCCAGCGGCTTTTTGATTCCCTCTTGACCGTCGATACTAAATTCCTGTTCGAGGATGTGCAGAATTTGTTGGTCGCCTGGCAAGCTAATAGAACTGGCGGTTTCAATCGCGCGCACTACATCGGCTTGCGACACTTCCTTGTCTTTAATTTTGATCATGCCGTGCGCATTTGAGCTACGAATATGCCCGCCTGCGATGCCGGTATAGACCGTGGTTATTTTGCAATCCGCCATCAGCTCCGCTTCTTGCAAAGCTTGTTGCACCGCTGCCACCGTGGCATCAATGTTCACCACCATGCCTTTTTTCATGCCCGAAGATTCAGTCATCCCCGCACCGATAACTTCCAGCTTTCCTTCTGCATTGACTTCGGCCACGATGCACGCGATTTTCGACGTGCCGATGTCCAAGCCCACAATCAGATTTTTACTTTCTTTACTCATCACTTCTCCCGCTCAAACTTCACTGCCTGGCATATAAACCGAGAACCCATTGCGATAACGCAAATCCACGCGCCGCACTGCTTGCACATTGGC
This sequence comes from Sideroxydans sp., assembly GCA_020057805.1. Classification (GTDB taxonomy): domain Bacteria; phylum Pseudomonadota; class Gammaproteobacteria; order Burkholderiales; family Gallionellaceae; genus Sideroxyarcus. The sequence continues at coordinate 579 of JAGVFD010000155.1, forward strand.
GGCAAGGCTATAGGGATAGACCTGTACAAAACGCGCCAAGCGCGCTTGCATTTCTTCTCGCCCCAACTCCAACACCATGCCGTCATCCAACTTCACCTGCCACGCAAAGCGTGGCGAATAACTGATTTGCGCAATCTGCTGATGTAATGGCAGCAAGCTCACATTCAACTCACCGTACATCTGCGTCACTTGCGCTGCGCTATCTGCTTGCCCCATAAAGTCGGGCAACACTTCAGCCGCCTGCGCTGCAAAAACTTCCCCATGCGTATTCACCAGTGCTGTCTTATTCCAACGTGCCAGTGCAATGTGTTCTTCCACATCCACCTGCAAACCCCACGGAAACTTGCGCCGCACACTTACCGAGCGCACCCAAGGCAACGCTTCCAACCCTTGACGCGTCCGCTCCAAATCCACACTAAAAAAATTACCGCGCACCTGCTCACTCACCACCTGCTGCAACTGTTCTGCTGACACACGTTGCGGCGCTGCCACCAACTCCACCGTGTTCAATGGAAACACTGGCAAGCGCAACACATAACGCACTGCGCCCAGCAACACCAACACCACGCTCACGCCGAACAACAGATTGGCGATGGCACGGAGAAGGGAATGGTTATCCCACATGCGCCGCTTCCAACACTTGCACCACCAACTGCTCGAAAGCAATTCCTGCTTGACGTGCCGCCATCGGCACCAAACTGTGGTCCGTCATCCCAGGAGAAGTGTTCACTTCCAGCAGATAGGCTTTGCCATCCGTACCGCGCAGGAAGTCCACACGCCCCCACCCTTGCCCACCAATGACCGCGAATCCCTGCTGCGCCAACGCCTGCATTTCGGCTTCTTGCTCAGCGCTCAAACCACAAGGGCAGAGGTAACGCGTGTCATCGCGCAGATATTTCGCTTCGTAGTCATAGAACTCGTTTGCGGGCTCGATCTTGATGACGGGCAATGCACGTCCATTCAAAATCGCTGCGGTGTACTCACCGCCTCCCACGAAACTTTCTGCAATCACTAGCTTGTCGTGCTTGGCGGCTTCCAAATAGGCAGTGCGCAAATCTTCAACACGCTTCACCTTGCTGATACCAACGCTAGACCCTTCGTTCGCCGGCTTCACGAACAGCGGCAGTCCCAAGCGGGCAACGACTGCGCTCCAATCGCTGTTTTCGTTGAGCATCATGAAATCAGGGATAGGTAATCCCGCTGCTTGCCAGATCATCTTGGTGCGCCACTTGTCCATCGCGATGGAGGAAGCCATCACGCCGCTACCGGTGTAGGGAATACCCATCAGCTCCAGTGCGCCTTGCACCGTACCGTCTTCGCCGTAACGTCCGTGTAGCGCAATGAACACGCGATCAAAACGTTCATCCAACAAGTTGTGTAGGTCTCGTTGCGCTGGGTCGAACGCGTGCGCATCCACGCCACCGCGTTGCAACGCCGCCAATACTGCAGCGCCGCTTTTCAATGACACTTCGCGCTCGGCCGAACGTCCACCGAACAGCACCGCCACTTTTCCAAATTTCTTCATTTGCTCCATTCAACACCTCAAACCCGCCACAGAGGACACAGAGATCACAGAGAGAGTGTGCAAAGGTTTTCTCTGTGTACTCTGTGATCTCTGTGGCTAAATTTTTTTGTCTCCCACAATGCGCACCTCAGGATGTAGTTCCACCCCTGTCTGCTGCAACACCGTCACTCGCACTTCGTTAATCAAATTCTCAATATCCGTCGCAGTAGCCTCGCCGATGTTCACGATGAAGTTTGCATGCTTCTCTGACACCTGCGCACCACCAATCGTCTTGCCTTTCAGCCCACAACCTTCGATCAACTTAGCCGCGTGATTGCCTTCTGGATTGCGGAACACCGAACCGCAATTTGGAAGTTGCAAAGGCTGGCTGGCACTGCGCTTCTCCATCAACGCCTTGATGTCTTGGCGCGCTTTTTCTACGTCCCCCGCTTCCAACTTCAACCACGCACCAACGAAGAACTCATCACTCGCTTCGTGTAGAGACACATGGCGATAGCCGATGTCGTATTCATTCGGTGTGCGTTCCAGCAATTCGCCACGGCGCGTCAACACTTGTACGCGCACGACCTTCTGCCATGTCTCGCTGCCGTAGCAGCCTGCGTTCATCGCCAACATGCCCCCCATCGTTCCGGGGATGCCCACAAAGAACTCTGCACCGCACAGATTGTTGCTTGCCGCAAAGCGCGCCAACTTGGCACCCGCCACACCGGCTTGGACGTAGATCAGATCGCCTTCCATGCGCAGCTCTGTGAGCGCGCCCAACATCAATAACAACGTGCCTTTGTAGCCACCATCACGCACCAGTAGATTGCTTCCCAAGCCGACCGCCATCAGCGGTTCCACGACGGGTAGTTGCTGCAGGAAGCATTGCAGATCAGCCAAGTCAGCCGCTTGATACATTTGCTTAGCGACACCGCCCGCACGCCAACTGGTATGGCGACGCATGTCCACATCAAAGCTCAACTCGCCCCGAAGTGTTTGCGCTGTGAACTGTGTCGGTTCGCTCATATTCATTTTTGCGCTAGCTTCGTCACGAGATTCGGTACACCGCCGATGCTGCCTGCGCCCATGGTCAACACCACATCGCCATCACGGGCCATCTGCATGATGGTTTTAGGCATATCAGCAATGTTCTCTACGAACACAGCCTCACTCTGCCCCGCCACGCGCAAGGCATGCATCAAGGC